>JAYTRB010000769.1:0-7971 GCA_043746425.1 Planctomycetia bacterium | reverse complement strand
AGCAGCGCCCTGCCTGCCGCGAGGACTTCGACATCGGGAAGCGTCGTCTGATCGACTAATCCGGCCGCCAGCGAGATCACAGAAGGATTCTGAACCGCCTGCTCCATCAAAAAGCTGATCGGCTGGTGGCTCCCCCATTGGGCCCTCTGGCTGATCTGGACTCGCGGAGGCGAGGAGCTTACTGTCGCGACTTCAAGCACCGTACGTTCCTTTCCGTCTCATTCATGCGATACGGGTCATTCATGCGATACGGGCCATTCGTGCTTATTTTCTTCAAGCCACGAATATCACGAATCGGTAAGCTTTACGAGGTTCGGACGATACTCGACCTCGACGATCGCCGTCAATCATCGCCAGATAGACCGAGCCTGGGTACGATGGACACGCGGCGCGTCTGAACGGTTCGCGTTTCACTTGAGAGATTGACCCGATGAGTCGGTATGAAAAATCGCGACAGCTTTACGATCGTGCCTGCCGCGTCCTCGCCGGAGGCGTGTCGAGCGAGTTTCGGAGATTTGGTCCGCCGCACCCGCTTTTCTACGATCACGCAAGCGGCAGCCGCATCGTCGATGTCGACGGTAACGAGTATCTCGATTTTACACTCAGTCAGGGTCCGCTGATACTCGGTCATTCACATCCGCAGGTTCTGGCTGAAGTCGCCAGAGCCAGCGGCGCCGGTCAATTATTCGCGGGGCAGCACCTCGCCGAACTGGAGCTGGCCGAAACCCTGCAACGAATGGTTCCGTGTGCCGAGCTGCTGCGGTTCAGCCTGTCGGGTTCCGAATCTGACCATGCCGCGCTGCGACTGGCACGGGCGGTCACCGGCCGGCCGAGGTTTCTGCGATTTGAAGGCCATTATCACGGCTGGTTCGATAACGTGGCCCTGGGAATTTCGGGGCCCTCCGTTGAGGCGCTCGGCGCGCGCGAGCACCCCACTCCCGTGCGCTGGACGGCGGGGCTGCCAGCCGATGTCGAGAACCAGTCGCTCGTCCTCCCCTGGAACGATCTGTCGCTCGTCGAAAACCTGCTGTGTGAGCGGGGTCACGAAATCGCGGCAATCATTACCGAGCCGGTGATGTGCAACAGCGGTTGTATCGAGCCCGAGCCCGGCTTCCTCGCCGGGCTGCGTGCACTGAGCCATCGCCACAATGTCGTCTTGATCTTCGACGAAGTCATTACCGGCTTCCGCCTTGGAACCGGTGGTGCCCAGAAACACTATGGCGTCACACCCGATCTGGCGGTCTTCGGTAAGGCAATGGCGAGTGGATACCCGATCAGTGCGCTGGCGGGACGACGACGCTTCATGGAGAAGATCGCCGATGGCACCGTGATTCATGCCGGAACGATGAATTCCAGCAACCCCACGATCGCCGCCGCGCAGGCCACGCTGCAAGCGCTCGAAAGCGAAATGATTCACCCGCGGCTTTATGAATTGGGCCAGCGGCTGATGACAGGTCTGCGCGAAGTTTCACTTCGCGCAGGCCAGCCTTTGCTCATCCAAGGACCGGGCCCGATGTTCCACACCGGCTTTACGCCGCTCACCAAGGTTCGCGATTTTCGGGAAACGCTCTCCTACGACAAGCCGCGTTATTCGCGGTTTGTCGCCGCCATGCAAGAGCGCGGCATTCGCCTCATCGGCCGCGGTCTGTGGTACGTTTCGGCAGCCCACACGCCGCAGGAGATCGAGCATTGCATCGAGACGGCCTATGCAGCACTGAGCGAAATCGCCTAGCGGCTTGCGAATACGCCCCCGTTTGCAGTTCCGCCCTAAGACGGCCCGGCACCAATCTCGCAACCCTGAATCAACCGCGACAGTTCGACAACCTAATGGCCTGCTTGCCGAATGGACAGTCGCCTTGCAGCCTCGCGAGTGGTTCTGGATAATGCATTTCGACGACCGTATTTCATCGCTGCGTTCATCTTCCCCAGGCGCTGATGGCACATGCTGACCATGCTCGATGGATTCAATGGAATGCCATCCCTCCGCCGCAATTTTCTGCGGATCGGAGGAGGCTTGGCAGTCGCCGGTTATGCACTCCCCGAATGGATTGGCGCTGCAAAGGGGGCCGAGCGGCGCGAGAATGAACGGCAGAGCGGTTTTGGACAAGCTCGATCGTGCATTCTCGTGTATCTGCTCGGCGGGCCGCCACACCTCGATATGTTCGACCTCAAACCGCAGGCTCCGGCCGAGGTCCGCGGCCCTTTCAAACCGATTGCGACCAATGTTCCCGGAATCGAAATCTGCGAACATCTGCCGCGTCTCAGTCGAATGGCCGATAAATATGCCCTCGTGCGGTCGGTGAGTTACCCCAACAACAACCACACGCCGATGATCTATTACACTTTGACGGGGCGGCCGACCGAGCGGCCTGAAGAAGACAATGACATCCGCCCGCCGCAGCGAAGTGATTTTCCGCACGTTGGCTCGGTAATCTCGAAACTGCGCGACGGCGCCGGAACGCTCCCCGCGTTTGTTGCCGTTCCTGAAGTCGCAGTACGCAGTGGCACGAGCGGCGAGTTCAAGCGGGCCCGCACGCCGCTCCGCGGTGGATCGGCCGGCTTCCTGGGTGCCCGATTCGACCCGCTTTCGGTTAATGGCCTTCCGGGATCGCTGGAAGCCATCCCCGCCTTGATCGCACCCCCCGAAGTCACGCTCGAGCGATTTGAACGCCGCTCGGCGCTCCTCGAATTACTGAACCGATCGACCCCGTCGTCATACGATTTCGATGAGGTCCGCCGGCGCGCGGCGATCCTTACGGGTGCGTCCACGCAGAAGAATCTGGCGCCGTTTACGCTGGAAGGAGCCCCTGGGCCTGTCCGCGAACGCTATGGCCGCCATCGTTTCGGCCGGGCCATGCTCACGGCCCGGCGGTTGGTCGAGGCGGGTGTTTCGCTGGTCGCTATTCACTTCAACGAAATGACCGTCTGCGACGGCTGGGACACGCACAGCAAGAATTTCGAGGCGCTGCAGACTGAACTTCTGCCGATGGTCGATCAGAGCCTTTCGGCATTGATTGACGATCTCGACCAGCGTGGTCTGGCGGACGAGACGCTCGTCTTATGTCTCGGAGAATTCGGTCGAACGCCGAAAATCAACGCCAACGCCGGCCGCGACCACTGGGGGTCGTGTTCGACCACCTTTGTAGCCGGCGGGGGGCTGCGGACCGGCCAGGTCATCGGTGCTTCAGACAAAATCGGCGCCTATCCCGCCACTGTTCCGATCGCTCCCGTCGATATTCATGCCACGATGTACCATGCTCTGGGGTTCGACCCCGATCAGATCATTTGCGATCCACTACAACGCCCCTCTGCCATCTGTACCGGTCGCCCGATCGGGCCGTTGCTGTAGCTGGCTGGCGAAGGGCTAACCAAACAAATCCAACAGCGGCTTGCCTGAGCTGATGGGCCGGGTGAAACCGTCCTTGCCCAACCGAAGATCCAGCGGAACTCCCAGCGCGTGGTAGATCGTCGCGCCCAAGTCCTGCGGACGCACCGGTTTGTCTTTCACGTACGCCCCGATTTTGTCCGACTCACCATACACCATGCCACCGCGAATGCCGCCTCCAGCCAGAATTGCAGAATAGCAGGCGGGCCAGTGCTGACGACCAGGATTGGCGCCTGGAGCATTGATATTCGGCGTGCGTCCGAACTCACCGGCAACCACCACCAGCGTCTGCTCGAGCAAGCCGCGTTCTTCAAGATCGACAAGCAATGCAGAAAGTGCTTCGTCGAGCCGGGGCAAGCACCAACCCATGCCATACGAACCCGTGCCAAAGGCGTTCCCCATCCCCATCTCGCCGCCATGCATGTCCCAGCTTGAACTGGGGGGTCCGCCGCCGGCCTCGCCCGGTGCCTGGCCGGTCCAGCCGTTGACCGTAACGAACCCCACTCCGGCTTCGACCAGCCGGCGTGCCAAGAGCAGGTTTTGTCCCAGGGGATGCATACCGTAACGGTCGCGAATCTTCGCTGATTCTCGTTCGAGTTCAAATGCCTGCCGTCCTTCCGGACCGCTCGCCAATTCAAAAGCCCGGCCGTGCAGATCCTGCCAGTCTCTTAAAACGCGATTTCCCCCGCTGGCGCCTTCGACAGGATTTAGACCGTCCAGCAGTCGGCGGCGCTCAAACATTCGCTCGGGGGCTACCGCAGGAAGCAACTCGTCGGGCGCTTTGAACCCAGGCATGGCCGGATGATTGGCGGCCGAGCCGACGAACAGCGGACTATGCGTCATGCCCAGGTGACCCGCCGTTCCAATATTCGGGGCGCAGAAGACGGGATCGCCGACGCACTTGATCAGCCACACGTACGAAGCCACGCTGCGCTGGCTGGGACGAACCTTTGCCAAAATGGAACCCATGTACGGCGCGTCGGCGGGCGCCTCGGCCTGGCCGCTCAAGCAGTGGTGCATGGCGTCGAAATGGTTGCTGATATTTCCGACGTGTGTCATCGAGCGAATCAGCGAAAAATGCTGTGTGAGACTGGCCAGCCGCTGATGCAGCTCGCTGATGCGCATGCCCGGAACCGTCGTCGCGATGGGCTGATACGGGCCACGAATTTCTGCCGGTGCCTCGGGCTTCAGATCCCATGTATCGAGGTGACTGGGGCCGCCGCACAACAAAATGAAAATGCACGACTTCTCGGCCGCTCCGCCTCCCAGTCGTCGATTTCCATCGACCCCCGCTGCCACGACTCCCGGAAGGCCAAAGGTCAAGGCGCCCAGCGCACCCGCCTGCAGCAGCCGGCGGCGAGAGATTGGCGTCAAGGGTAGTCGCATTGCGCCACGTGATGACGTCATCGTATCTCCTCCGGAAAGCGGGCGACGGTTGTCTCGCGGCACACCGACGACAGACCGGCGAAACAGCCTGACAATTCGATGGGCAGCCTCCAAAAGTACTCGACCCCGTCGATCTTGTCTATCAAGGTACAAGTTCGGTGGTCATGGTCCATTTTACACGCGCGAATCGCACTGTCGGGGTGAGTCGACGACTTAAAACACGTCAGGAATCGAATACGCCACGTCCAACAGAAATCAGGGCCGCTCCGTGGCCCTCGACGAGGATGAACAAGAAAGCCTTTCCGCGGCCCAGCGGGTCACCGGGGGTGGCGCAGCAACGCAAGTCACCTGTGGGTGGCTTTCTTCGCCGGGTCGGGTCTGGGCGGCGGTGACTTCCACCGCGCGGGGTCGGGGTTCATCTGGTCGAGCAGCCGCGCGTCGGGTTCACCGCCGAACTGCTTCCAATAGAGCTCCTTGAAGGGGTTGATTTTCGGGCCGATCGCATCCTCGTTCTCTAATTGAGGAAGGGTGTCGTTCCACCACCGATCATAAGCTGCACGAAGCTTGGCAACCTCGTCGGGGTGGTCGGCAATGACATTCTTCGTCTCGCCCGGGTCGTTCTTCAGATCGAATAACTCGCCGTTGTTGACCAGAGTAAACCGGGCGTCTCGAATTGAGCAATTCTGGTGCTTCGCCGCCGCAGCCTGGCCGCGAGGCCAGCGGCCGACATGGCTGACCAGCGTCCGTTCTGGCCAAGAGGTCTGCGGATCCTTCAACAACGGCCAAAGACTCCGTCCTTCGCTCTGCGTGCCTGGAGAACCGTCGAGCCGAATCTGGACGATTTCGGCCAATGTCGGAAAGACGTCAATGTGGGCAGTCAGGACGGGGACGTCGATTCCCCCCCGAAATCCGGCTGGCCAGCGCCAGAATGACGGAACGCGGGTTCCGCCTTGGTAGGGGGTAACCTTCGCGCCCCGCATTCCCGCGTTAAAGATCTGGGTTCCGAGCGTGCCGCCGTTGTCCGTAAGAAAAACGACGAGCGTGTTGTCTTCGAGTCCCCAGTCATTGAGGGCCCTCAGCAATCGGCCAACATTGTCGTCAATGTTCTCGATCATTCCGTAGAATTTTGCGACGTCGGCGGCCACGCGGCCCGCGTAGCGCTGGGCATATTCGTCAGGACATTGCAACGGCGAATGGGCTGCGTTGGGAGTGATGTACGCGAAAAATGGGGCATTCTCATGGCGTTGCGCATCGATCCATTTCAGGGCCTGGCCAAAGAAAAGATCGGTGCAGTACCCCTCGGTCTTCTCAAACGTTCCGTTGTGCAAGATCGCGGGATCCTGGTACATGTTGCCGGGCGCGTCGCCGCAACTGCCGGGAAACGTCTGACCAATTCCCCCGCCGCCATGAATGTACACCTCGTCGAATCCACGTCTGTCGGGCTGGTAAGCCGGCTCGTCGCCAAGGTGCCATTTGCCGAAAATTCCGGTGGTATAACCGGCCGACTTGAGCGCCTGGGCCAGCGTCGTCGCCTTCAGACTGAGGCGCTCGCGCTCGTAAATGGTATGTGTTACGCCTGAACGAAACTCGTGCCGACCAGTCATCAAGGCAGCGCGAGTCGGTGCGCAAGTCGGGCTGACGTGGAAGTCGGTGAAGCGGACGCTCTGACGCGCCAGGAAATCCACGTTTGGAGTACGAACGATCGGGCTGCCATTGCACGAGAAGTCACCGTAGCCGATGTCGTCGGGCATGACGATCACGACATTCGGCCGGAGCGGCCGTTCCGCTGCGAGAGCGGTTGAGATCGAAACGGCGAGAAGAACGAGGAGCACCCAGGGGTTACAAATTTCGCGGGTCATCGATGGTCTTCTCCGGTGGCCCTTCTGGTCTTGGTCCGATGCTCTCACCCGTCGAAACAGGTTTGAAGCAACATGCCGCAATTAACGAATTTGTCGTCCGCTGCTGATCCAGACACCCGCTGTCAATCGGCGTCACGCGAGCAGTTCTGGTCGCACCTGACCTGCCCCAGCGATCGGGTACGGTCGGTTCAATGCATCGTGAACGATGGTCTCGGGAGGATATCCCAGCAGATGATACACCGTCGCCAGTATGTCTTTCGGAGAGATGGGCGTACTTGTGACTTCCCCCGCCAGACGATCCGTTCGGCCGACAACGTTCCCTCTGGAAAATCCGCCGCCGGCGAAAATCGCCGAGTAGGCCTGCGACCAGTGGTCGCGTCCTCCCCCTTTGGCATTATTGATCTGGGGAGTGCGGCCGTGCTCGCTGAGACACACTACCAGTGTTTCGTCGAGCAAGCCGCGTTCTTCCAGGTCTAGAATCAGCGCGGAATAGGCGCGGTCGAACGTCGGGCAGAGCTCATTTTTCATGCGGGGGTAGTGCTGGTAGTGCGTGTCCCAGGCACTGTCGGCAAGGCCGTACTCATCCCAGAACAGACTGACAAATCGGCCCCCCGCCTCAACCACGCGGCGAGCCACAAGCGCTCCTTGACCGAAGAGTGTCATGCCATATCGCTCGCGTACGGCCATCGTCTCGGCCTGCGCATCGAGTGCGTCGGTAAGCCGGCGGGACGTTAACAGCGAAATTGCCGTCTGTCCCGCCCGGTCGTAGCTGGCCATGCGCGGACCACTGTCGAGTTGTTTGCGCCCTTCTTCGAGTTGTGCTTGCAGCGATCGCCGCCGCGCCAGACGGTCAATTGTGATCTCGGCAGGAAGCGCGGCCGAATTGAAATCAAATCGACAATCGGCCCGAATGCCCGCATAGGGATCGCGAAACTCCTGCACGACGCCGCGGTTTTCCTGCAGGAAGGGTTTGGTGCCCTCGCCTGAAAACTCCGTCCAGACAGGATCATACGCAGACCCCAGGAACGCGCCATAAGGACCGGCCCTGAACGGCTGGTTCGAGCGCCGCGTGCTCAAGGGAAACGGCAGCGCCAGGTTTCTGGGCAACGCCGGAAGGCCGGCCAATCGCCGCTCATCAAGATAATCGACAACCGATCCGATAAAGGGCCAGTGACGTGGATCTCGCGGCGTGACTTCCAGCGACCCTTCGGGAACCGGCAATCCGGTGGTGGCATAAGCAATTCCGTGAACAGGGTAGGGGTGAGTCATCGAGCGCACGACCGTTGCACGATCGACCACGCGCGCTGTTTCAGGGAACAACTCACACACACGATACCCGGC
>JAYTRB010000768.1:0-3802 GCA_043746425.1 Planctomycetia bacterium | reverse complement strand
CGGCGTCGTCGCCTTGACCGTGACGCGCAACTCATAATTGACATTCGTGGCGTCGCGCCGGGTTTCGACGAGTTTGGCGGTCACGTTTGGGTTCTTGCTGCGGGCTTCTTTAATTTGCCAGTTACCGCGGCCGGCATAGGCGATGGCGATCGTGCGTTCTTCATCTTTTCCTTTGGTGATGGATCCGAATTCGGCCCCGCCCGGAGAAAGAACCACATCGGTGCGGATGTAGGCCTTCACCGGAATTCGCACTTCGGCGTGCTGCGGCCGATCGACGACGATCGTGACGCTCGAATCTTTCTGGTGCTGGAATTTTTTGGTATCCATCGTAATTTCGATGTAAGCCGTTTCGAGGCTGGCCAGCGTATCTTTCGATGGCTTGGCCGCGGTACATCCACAACTCGTGGTGACGCTGGCGATATGCACCGTCTCTTTGAACTTGTTCGTAATCGCCAGACGGTAGCGGGTGTCTGATCCGCGGGCGACGACGCCGAAATCATGCTCGAGCTTGTCGAACATTTTCGCTGCCCAACTTGTTTCCTGCGCATTTGCCTGACTGCTCGAAGCCAGCAGGGCCAATCCCATCCACAACATTTTCAAGGTCTTGATTTTCATTAGTGTCTCCCGTTGAGGCTAAACTCGGGGTTCATCTCGCGGCGATTGGCCCGCGTCAGTTACCAGGTGCAAGCGGGGCACATTTCAGGCTTGGGCCGAAAACGTTTCCCATTGATTTTTGATGGTGACAAATCGAAACAACACTCCAATGTAACCGATGAATTCCTGCGTGCGGCGGGATTTCTGTTTTTTTTGGGATTTCATTCGCTCGGGCCGCGCGTTGATAAGGGTCGAGTATTTTGCGGTAACCCGCCGGTTGGCGGAATTGGTGCCGACACTTCCGTGTGACGGTAGCGGCGTAGAGTCTACCGGTCGGGCAGACAAGGTGGGAAAGTGCCAATTCTCCGGCAGGCAGACCCACATCATGCCCGCCGGAAACGACGATGTGCCTTCATACGAAGGCGTCGAATTTGGCTAACGATTGCTGAAGGGGCGGCTCGCAGCGAGAAGCTTGATTCGCCGACAGAGCGCCTGTTCAGCAACACTGAATCTACGTAAAACCGTAGTCATCTACCCCGGGAAAGTCAATCGTCGGGGGAGCCAACGGCTCAAAGCGCCGGTGCAGAACAGAATGCCGCAGCAGGCCAGGCACAGACCCGAGAACCAGTCGCCCCCCGTCAGATACCGACTCTGTCGTGAGTCGAGCGGCACGGTGTCGACCACGACCGCTTCGTCCTGTTTTTGGTATTGCTCGTGCTTTTTCAGGCCCACTGCCGCTTTCCGCACCACCCCATCGCCATCAATGAAAGCCGAGATTCCCGTGTTGACGGCCCGTACCATCGGTGTGCGGCACTCAACGCAACGAAAGGCGGCAGTGATGAGGTGCTGGTCGAGTTCGCTGGATCCGTGAAACCAGCCGTCGTTCGTCAGGTTCACCAGAAAATCGATCCTCCGGGAACCGGCAGGTGTCGTTTCGGTCGTGGCATTGACGACCGATCGCACCAGGTGCGGCACGGTGTCTTCAAAGCAAATGATGGGCGCAAAGCGGAATCCATTATGCTCGAAGACGGCTGGGGCTCTTCCGGCACTGATTCCGAAACCCTCGCCGAAAGGGGTCAACTCTCGCAGCCAGGGAAACGTCTCGACCAACGGAATATACTCGCCAAACATGACACGGTGCAGCTTGTCATATCGCGCGGCGAGTGTTCCGTCGGGGCGAATGAGAGCCGCCGAGTTGTACGTTCGCAAATGGTCGACATCGATTTCGATCGTTTCCAAACCGATGACGAGTGCCGTACCTGAGACTTGCGCAATACTTGCCAGCTTCCTGCGGACGGGCAACCCGCGCAGGTGGCGGACCTGTTCCAGCGGCAGATTGGGGTGTGCATCGGCCAATTGTTTGTCGGAGACCTCGAGAGGAATCTCGACGAGCGGCCAGCGGAACATTGTTTCGGGCCAGATGATGAGATCGGGCTGCTCCCGCGTGGCCAGCACTGTCAGATGCTCGTGCCGCCGCTGTATCGCCGGCCAGTCCTGCGGGTCGTGCTTGACTTCAGAAGTGACATTTCCCTGTACCAGTGCGACGCGCGGGCCGGCCTGGAATTCATTGCCGCTCCGGCGGGCATAACCGTACCCCAGCACCGCGGCAAACATCAGCAGGCACCCGACCACCCGCGCTGTCATTCCCACCCTCGAAGCCGCTTGCACGCCTGCCACCCCGGCCGTGCCCGACAAGAGCCCCATTCGCGACAGCACCGAAACGGGCAGCAACTCGGTCGCACAGCCGGCGACCAGTGCGATGAGAAAGCTCACGCCGTAAGCCCCCACCAGATCGCTGACTTGAATCAGCTCGATCCAGCGGTATTGCGTGTGCGCCAGGTAATACCAGCTGAAACCCGTCAGCAAATGTCCGCGCAAAAGTTCGAGCCCCACCCAGACGATGGGGGCGGCCAGTGTCAGGGGCACCCCCAGCCGCCATACGGCCACGCGAGCCAGCGCCACGAACAGCGGAAAATAGCAGGCCAGGTAAATCGCCAGTGCACCCCACGCGCCATACATGGCGGGATGGCCCAGTCGCATCCATTGCAGCGTGAGCAACCAGAATACGAGTCCGCCGGCGAAAACGGCGGCGTACATTCTCTTCACAGGACGTTCGAGGCGAACGAGCACTAAGAGTGGAATCAGCGACAGCCAGGCGAGCGGGCCGAAATTGAGTGGCGTAAATGAACCCCACAGGAGGATTGCCGTGAGGCCTGCGGCCAGCAACGCTCCGCCGATGCCAGCCGGGGCGCTGCGCGCCGATGAGATGATTTCCTGAGGCGTGCTTTCGCGCGGCATCCGTGCCAGAGCTGATTTCGCAGGCAGCATCGCAGTTGCAGCCATTTCAGGTCTCCATCCTTGGAAACGATTTGATTACCATGGAAACAAGTCAAGCATTGTTCCGGCGTGGTACGTCCGCTCGCCCTCCGGAAACAGCACCATTGCATTCGCCTCGACCGTGCCGCACAAATCGGCCGAACCCACCCACCGCACTGGTTCGACGAAGAGTCCCGATTCGGTCTGCGCGAACTTCGCTGGATGATACGTTGGCCGATTGCCGCCGCTGAAATGATCTTTCGTCAATTTTGCCCGCAGCGGAGCCGTCGCGGCCGGTTCGATCGCCATCAGCCGACGAATCGCCGTTCGGGTGAACAATTCGCAGCAAACCATACTGCTAACCGGGTTTCCGGGCAAGCCGAATACGCAACAGGGCGATCTTACCGGGTCGCCTTTCGCAAAGGGGTGAAAACCGGAGTCGCTCGGGGTGACGGCCGACGAAGGCTCCAGAACGCCAAACCAGACTGGCTGTCCGGGCTTAACCTGAACCTTGTGAAACACCTGGCTGACCCCGGCTTCTGCCAATACCGACGGTACCAGATCGAGTTTGCCCGCCGACACCCCCCCCGAAAGCAGCAAGACATCGCACGTCAGACCGCGGGCGATCTTCTCGCGCATCTCGGCAGGATCATCGCGCGCCACTCCAAGCAATACCGGCACGGCCCCCATTTGCCGCAGTTGAGCCGCCAGCATCGATTCATTCGAGTTCCGAATCTGGCCGGGGCCAGGAATCTCATTTACCGGTACGAGTTCGTCGCCAGTTGACAGCACGGCAACGCGTGGACGGCCATAAACGGCAACCTGGCTTTTGCCCAGTTCGGCCAAAGCGCCTATTTCTTGTGCCCGAAGCTGGCGCCCTGCCCGTAACACC
>JAYTRB010000767.1:0-4912 GCA_043746425.1 Planctomycetia bacterium | reverse complement strand
GCCCCTCAATCCGATACGCAAATCTCTGATAGACCCGATTTGCTTTTGCGGTTTGTAAACTGCTCCGGTCCCCGAGAGCGGGAGCAGATTGAATTCATTGTAAGCGGCCAGGCGAAATTCTGAGTTGCCCCTTCGCATCAATGCGGGTCGGTTTCCTGAGAGTGCAGCGGTGACGCCTTCAAAAACTCAGGCCGCACTTGCCCATCAATCTCATCTGCAAAACGCTGATAAATCCGATTTGCTTTTACGACCAGACATTGGGGTGCAAGACATCTTTCTACTCGGCGTCCACGAGCACCCTTTTGCCCAGCCCGACTTGCAGCCTTTGAAGGACTCCGGGAGGGTACCATGTCGCATCCGCACTGCCATGTGCCCGATTCGTCCGTTCTTTTTCGGACCACCCCTGTTGAATCGCATGGCAGGCAGCCCAGATTTCGGCAGGTGATGGCTCGTAAATTCTCGCTTCTCGTATCTTGCTGATCACAGTATGCTCGCTTTTGAAAATTGCGTCTAAGATGGATTGTGGTATATGTCGGCAAACTGACTGCACGGCACGTGTGCTTACCGTCAGAAACTGATTACGCACGTCTTGTGCCAAACGCGTTGAGATCTCGAAAAGAGCGGCCTGGGTCGAAATGCCTGAATCATTGTGAATGCTTCTGGCTGGATCAAAGCCTTTCACATCGTTCAACACGAGAGACTGTCATGTCGAATCAAAAGTTCGCGTCGAGTCATAGCCGTCACCGACTTCGCGGACAGATGCGATCTGTCCGCGAGACATCTCGGGTCACAGTGTTCGGGATCCCCGTCTGGCAAGTGGCTCGCGGGCCAGACGGGGCGCGGGGCGAATCGCATGGCCGCGCGCGAGCACTGTTTGCAGTCGGAGATGTAGCTGATGGAATTTTCGCCGTAGGAGGCGTCGCGCGGGGTGTCTTCGCCCTCGGCGGCGTTGCCATTGGGGCCTTCGCACTGGGGGGCGTGTCGATCAGCCTCTTGGCCGGGCTGGGTGGTGTCGCAATCAGCGGGATGCGAGCGATGGGAGGGGTGGCCATTGCTCCCCGGGCTCGGGGAGGAGCCGAAATCAACGGTTCGGGGATTTCCGGGCCCCGATAGAATTGCCACGGCAGTAAGCTGCCCGCGGAGATCATTCGCCGGGTCGGAAATCGGCCGCCCCGGTTGGAGGTCTCATGCTTCGACGGGGGGTCTCAGAAATCGAGCAGCTTACGCACACGCTCTGCCCGAATACGGGAAACAAGCAGCAGATACGTGGGGACCAGAATCGGGCGAACAAGAAATGTGTCGAGCAACACGCCGAACGCCAGAGCAAAACCGAGCTGACGCATCTGGGCAAGTTGTCCGGCAATGGCCAGCGACAAAAACGTTCCGGCCATGATGAATCCACAACTCGAGATGATGGGGCCGGTTCGCTCCAGTCCGCGAACGACTCCCTGTTCCGGGTCTGACTGCGCTTGTTCTTCGTGAACGCGTGTTATCAGAAGGATGTTGTAGTCTTCTCCGATGGCCACCAGCACCGTGAAAAGGAAGAGTGGCACTGTCCAGTCCAATCCGGAAAAGCCGGCCGGATCCAGTGCCTGAAATGCCAGGAAGGTCACTCCCAGTGTCACGAGATAACTCGCCAGGACAGTCAGAACGAGATAAATGGTTAGAACGACGCGCCTGAGAAGTACAATCAGGATGATGAGCACGCTAACCACAACGAGCACGTTGATCCTGGTTCGGTCTCGGGCTCCCACGACTTTCAGGTCAAACAGGCTGGAGGTTGAGCCGCTGAATTCCAAGACCGATCCGGACTTGAGCTCCTCCGGCAGCCGCGCCCGCAGTCCTTCTTGCAGCCCGTCGAATAAGTCGAGCGCTTCTTCTGAAAACGGATCCAGGCTCAGCTCCAGTTCGAGACGGGCGACGTGACCCGCCAGGCTGTCGCTGTCGCTGACGAAATACGATTCGGCGAACCGCCGGATGGCGCCGGCAGTCAGTAGCCGCTCGGCGAGGCCGCCGGTGGCCAATTCGGGCGCATTGGAATTCGATCCTAGCGGGGCCGAGAGGCTGCGAATATTCGCGATCTGCAAGGACTGGCGATCGTCATAGGCCCGGTCGGTCAGTGCCTGGAGCGCCGAGAACCCGGCAGGTGTCCGAAAATCGATAGAACGATTCTCGATGAGTACGTTCACCGGACCGGCCGCGCCCGGCGCAAAATGCCGTTCCAGCAGGGTCATTCCCCGAGCGCTCGCGGCCCCCCTGGGCAAATTGGCAACCAGGTCATAATTGAGATGATTATAGTTGAGGATGCCAACGACTGCGAATGGAATCATGCCCGCCGTCGTGAGCAACCAGTACGTCGCCGGACGCCGCGCGACGGCGATCGAAATCCTGTTCCACAATTCCTGGAAGCGATCGCGGCGCGTGGTCGTCGTGCCCGCTGGAATTGCACCTGTTGCGGGCAATGTGCGACCAAGCGGCCAGAAGGCCGCCGGTCCAGTGAGTCGCAGCAAGGCTGGCGTCAACGTCAGTACCGCCAGCAACATAATCAGCAGGCTGAACGCGATCGCAATGCCCGCTTCGTGAAATTTTCCGAAGTCTGCGAAGCCCAGCATTCCAATGCCGGCGATCTCGGTGGCTGCGCTGGCGGCAATCGCCGCCCCGACTTTGGCTACCGCGTTTCCAACTCCCCCGGCGAGATCGACGGCTGTCCCCTGTTCTTCGCGGAAGCGCGAAATCAAGAACAAACCATAATCGATCCCTGACGCATAGACGACAACCGTACTATACGCTTCGACCCCTTGAAACAGGCCGATAATGTCAGCACGAGCCAAGAGAGAGAGCAATTTCAGGGCTACGTCCATCGCGACGAAGAGGGTGATCAATGGAATCAGGGCGAGGAGCGGAGCGCGAAAGACGATCAGCGTGAGGCCCGCCGCCAGGGCGATTGTCCAGTTCTGAATCGCTGCGGCACTGTCTTCGCTGGCGACCACAATGTCGCGACCGACCACTGCGCTGCCCGTGAATTCGATCGACAAACCGGCGGGAATCAGATTTTGCCGTCGCAACTCATCGAACAGGTTTTCGACCGCGCGAATGGCAGGATTGTTCTTCCGGGAAGCGAAATCGTTTGTCATTTCGAGAATCACCAGGGTCGCGTGCCTGTCGCGGCTCTTCAGCAGAACCCCTACCCCCTTGTCATCATAAGCCCGGATCCGCGAAATGACCTGATTTTCTGACACTTTCGATTTGCTGTTTGACGATCCGTCCGCGCCATTTTCGGGCCTGCCAGCAATCTCGGTCAGGCGAGGTTTTACAGTCTCCGTTATGAATTGCAGATCGTGCGACTGGAGTCCGCCGCTACTCTCGCGGCTCACGACAATGACGATGCTGCTCGAAAGCAGATCGTGGGGAAATGCCCGGTTGAATAATTCATCTGCGCGACGCGAGGGCGAATTGGGCGGCAGGAACGAGAACTGGCCGCCTTTCGCCACCTCTGTCCAGGGCGGGGATACCATTCGCAAGACGATGAGCAGGGCAATCCAGCCCACCAGAATGAGAAGCCAAAAACGACTTACGGTACGACCAAGAAAGGCGAACATGGCGGTCTCACTAGTGAAAAATGCCGCTGGGGAAGAATAGCTCTATATACGCAAAGCGCATACCCGGTCCAAGTGCAAAGCGTTATTAATCCGGCAAGTGTCACGGCTCGACAATCGTCGGCAACGATTACAGAAAATCTGGCTGCGGCCTGCGCCAGGATGAACCATTGTGGTTCGGCAGGAACCAGTCTTTCTTGCCTCGTCTCGGCATTGCAATTCACATGTTTCATCTATTTTTGATTTTATGGTCAATGATGCAAGCGATGGCACGCGGGATGCACGACCGCGGATGTTTCATGCCTATGCCAACTCTCGGACGGCAATTCACACTGCGACGGACGCTTCGGACCACGGTTTTGCCGCGAGGAATTCAAACATGAACGACACACGATCAGCCAGCCGATCCGAGAATCCGCAAACGAATCCCGATAGGGAACCAAACAAGCCTCCACCGGAGAAGCCTTGGCCGGCGCCTCATCCGGAGCAGCCTCTTTGGGTCCCTGCGCCGACCGAACCACCGGTCATCGACCCGCCGCCCGATCTGCCGCCACAGGATCTCCCCCCTCCTATCGAAAGTCGGTTGTCGATCGCAAGAGTCATGAACGCCTGTCGACGACTGCAAGGGACTCTGGCCGACTGGACAATCGCCGGATCCATTCTAACGCTCACGCTATTGTCATCTGGTACGCCTGCCGGCGACAAATCCCGCGTCGCCTCCGAATCGTCGGCAACGACGAAACAGACAGACTTCCTGGCGACCGACGGACAACGCAGCCGCAGCACTCTGGATGAGGCGCTGAAATTTGCAGAAACAAGTCGGCAGGCCCTGCAAGAGGTTAAAGATTACACGGCGGTATTTTCAAAAACTGAACTTGTGGGAGGGCGGATCGCGAAACATTCGATGGACATGAAATTTCGCCAACAACCCTTCAGTGTCTACCTCCGCTGCCGGTCAAAGCCCGACGCAGGTCGCGAAGTGATCTTCGTCGCCGGAGAGAATGACGGCAAACTTTCGGTGCGTGAAGCCGGCCTCAAAGCGATCATTGGAGTCATCGAACTGGCGCCTGACGATCCCCGGGTGATGGATGTGAACAGGCGTCCGATTACGCAGATCGGGATATCGAACCTGTTGGAAATCGAAACGTCGCTATGGCGCGAAGACCGTCAATCCCACCCCGACAATGTGGAAGTCACCTTCGTCTCGGGTGCGAAAATCGGATCGACTGCTTGCGACCTCATCGAGATCCGGCATTTGAAGCCCACGTCAGACCAGCAATTCTATTTGAGCCGGGTCTACTTCGATCGCAGTACCA
>JAYTRB010000766.1:0-2390 GCA_043746425.1 Planctomycetia bacterium | reverse complement strand
GATCGGCCGCGCCCCGACGGCCGCCAGCCTGCGACCCCGCCGACTGGCAGGCCGCCGGATATTCGGGGATAATCAAATCGAGATGTACGGAAACTCCGTTTTATCCAAATCTGGAAAAGACATTTCCGACAACACGAGTTGTCGTGGGTAGAATTCAAGATGGGTTGCAACTCAGCCTGCTGAAAAAACGTGCGCAGTCCCCGGAGGATGCCAGGTCGATGTGAGATCAAAGCGACTGACGTCGGCAACCGCAGGATGCGCCCGTCGGGGGCTGTACCCCGCAGGAGATTTGCTGCCGATCCGGCGGGGCGCCGGTAAACGATTCTTGATTTGCTGAGGATATGCAAATTCGCCGGGCTTGGGCCCACGTAGAAGAACAGATGAACGACAGAGCCCGACAATGGCGATCGGGGGCAAGGTGTCGGTTTTGAGGTGGGGCCTCGTCCGATTGAGCAGGGCCCGATTTCACCAGGGCAGATCGAAGGAGAGCGGGACGTGGACATGGGCGTAGGCGTAGGCATGGGCATGGGCATGGGCATGCGAATTAGGGTGATTTTCGGTGGGGAAGGGGGCGCGATGAAAGGCTTTCGGCGCCTGGAATCAAATCAGCCGGGCGGATTCAAATCAGCCGGACAAGGCAGTCAGCTTTATCATTACTCTCGTTCACACCGGTGCGCTGCCTCCTTCCATATACCCCATGCTTCCCATATTTCCCAGAAAACACGAAACTGTGCAAAAAATGATTTCTATGGCGTTGGCTGATATCTATGGATCAATTCCCGAGGATTTCTCATAGATATCAGGTCGCTGCGGGCGGATTTCTATGGGGCGCGGGATGATATCTATGGTCGTGATGATATCTATGGCGGTGTCGGTCTGTTTTTCCTGAATTGCCCAAGCTTCCTGGGTTTGGCTCGACGGCGCGGCCTGGTTTTTTTGGTGGTTCTTTGACAATTCGGTATTTCCAAGCTTTGGTGGCCGCTCTGGTATCGGCAGGCGCCGGAGCGGCCGTATCGGCCATAGCCAGCGTGCCAGATCGCGAATTTGCGCCTCAGTTTTGGCGAGCCGGCATTGTCGGCAGATTCACGGGTGAAGCTCGTTCACGCACAGGCCAGCGCCGAGACCAGGAGAAAGAAGCCAGGTCGTTGTTGCCGGCGCTGTGGAGTTCTTTGACTTTAACTATGGAAATGGAAATGGAAATGGTCGCGAGATTGATGCGCTTCCGATCGTCCGATTGAGCAGTCGGAAGGTGCGTCACGCAGCCAATCCCCTTTTTTTAACGGGGTGCCAGGCGATGAATCGAAGCCACTTCAAAGAGTCTTTGACGCCAAGTTCGGGGCGCGTTCCGTCGCCAGCACGGCCACCGCGTAAGCGCACGCAGCCTCGGCCAGGCCGGGAGAAGTCAATTGGGCTAACTGAAGAAGCTGTGCTCCTTGCGTCAGGGGGCTTTCTGCCAGAATCTTGCGGGCCAGCCATTCACCTGCGCCAGCGACCATTACAGTTTCGAGTGGGCCAGGTTCCCTTCCGACAACGGCATCGATGGCCGTGGCCACCGAAATTCGCTGCGCTTCGGCGAATGCCCTGGCGATCGAACGTGCCTCGGGCAGAGTGATCTCAGTGCGATCGCAACAGACCATTCGCGCCAGGCGATCGTGGGCACAAGCCATCGTGGCGGGGCGGCCGTCGGCAGTGAGCCGATCGTCAGGGCTCTCTGGGATCCATCCCAGGATGAGGTAGACATCGAGTATCGTGGCGAACAGTTCTGCGGCGACTCGGCATGGCATTCCGCGAAGTGAAACCGTTTCTGCGATGGCACACAGCGGCGTTCGACGAGTCCCCGTGTAGACCAGTTCGTGATTGAGAAGCCGGTCGAGATCGGTGAGGCCGCGCGTGACGGGAAGGCCGTCGGCCATAGGAATGATATCGGTCGTTGTCGAGCCGATGTCGAGAATAAGTGCCGGCCCGCGGGGTGCCAATCGACCAGCCCACGTCGCCAGCGCGTGCCAATTGGAGGCGGCGACCGTTTGCGGCAGATGACGGGCTGCTTCAGGAGCAGCAAAAACACCTGTCGTCTGCCAGACGGCGACCGCAGAATTCTCGGCGACTTTCTGCACCGCGGTGATGATGGCGGCGACACCTTCGGATTTGGTGGCAAAACAATCGGCCAATTCGGCTGTCATCGTAACCGCCAGGACATCAACCGGCGGAAACCGGGCGATCAGATCGCGCAAGCGGTTTGCCAGTTCGTGTGGCGCGCGCCAGATCTCGAAGGGTTCAGACTGCACGTCGCCGGCAGATGTTGCGGCCTTCAGATTCGCGCCGCCAATATCGAGTCCCAAAGCAAGCATCATGCGTCATAATCTGTGTTGTGGGCCATTTCGCGGTCGATT
>JAYTRB010000765.1:0-8611 GCA_043746425.1 Planctomycetia bacterium | reverse complement strand
AATTCATGCGGCCGCGCAGGAATTCTCGGCCAAGCTCCGCGAGAACATCGAAGCGATACCCGTCAGAAACTACGTCGCCGCTCGCAAGTTTCTCGATCGCCTCGATTTCACGGCCCAGACGCCGGCTGGCTGAGAGGCCGGTCGATCGGCGTCACGCCCCATGCGATTCTGTTCTGCGAAACAGCTCCTGGTTATCGAACGATCGATACAGACGGCTCATACAGCACTTCGGGCTGGCTGGAGCCGGGTTCATACAACACCAGCCCGCCACGCGCATCATTGACGCGAACAATGCAGTCGGGTCGCCCCTTCGCTTGTCGTTCAAGGATTGCTTCGAGGGCCTGAACGGCGGCGACAGTCTGGCGATCGGCGGCAAGGTCGTTGTAAGTCAGGGACTCAATCTCGGCCAATCGGTCGCCGCGCTTGTCGCCCCTTCCGCCAAATTCAACGAACGCCACCTCACGCACAAATCGTTCGAGCACCTCGACGCCGTATCCGCGCTGCGAGCACTCGTTCCAGGGTTCGAGAAACCGCGAACTGTAGTGGTTGTTCAGCGTGATTTTGAGAGTGCCCGGGGTTTGACCTTCGACGGTGCATTCGACACCACGCTTTCGCGAGTGGCCGTTCCAGACGCCGTTGTCGAACCGGAACTGCACCTCCTGTTCGACGTAACCAGGAAAGTTGTCGGGATTAACCCAGGAAGTATGAATGTCGAACGCGGCTTCGCGCGAGCCATATTCATAAACGAGACGGAGTTGACAGCTATCCCAGGTGGGGCCATCGGGGGGGCCCACAATCCCCCGTTGGCCGGTTGCCGAAACAGTCTTCAGCCGCCCCCCGAACGTGAAGTCGATCAGCTTGATGTAATGCACGGCGACGTACGTGCCGGGATTTCGGCCGGTAATCCATTCGGCAAACTGGCTTCCCGAAATACTGCGCGGCTCGAGCAGCGAACAATAGCCGCTATTGACGTGCTGCAGCACGCCGTCGGCCACGAGCGTGCGGAGTTTCTTATGGTCGGGATCGAGCAGCTTGTGGTACACGACTTTGGCCAGAACTTTATGCCGCCGCGCCAAGGCCGTGAGCTCATCGAGCTGCACCAGCGACAATACCGATGGTTTTTCGATAAGCAGATGCACGCCAGCGGCGAGAATCTGTCGCGCTGCGTCGAAGTGCCGGTCATCGGGAGTGGCAACGCATGCGAACGTTACGCCCGACTGCAATAATTTTACGATGGCGTCAGCGCCCGTGAAGCTCTCAAATGCGGCCATGCGATTTGCCGCCGACTGGCGGTATTTTTCGGCCCGCACGCCCGTGCGTGAGGCGACAGCAACCAGGGGCGCCTCGACGACGCCGAACCGCCGGTCGTAGAGACCCTCGGCCTGAACCCGTTCAAAGAATGGACGGTAGGTGTCGTCGAAAATCATCCCCATGCCGATCATCCCGCCGCGCAGGATGTTCGACGAGGTGGCCGAGGCGCTGGAGGTGCTCATAGAAGGCAGTGTAAGAGCGGGACGGCGATGATTCCAGCCGCCGGTCGATTTTCAAGGGCAGCCCACGTTGCCGGGCTTGAATGGCTTCTGGTTCTTTCGCGCGGCAGCGCGTGGTCGACGAACCAGCGGCCTTGCCAGCCGGGCGAAATCATTTCACCATACGGGTATGTCACCCCATCCTGAAGAACTGAAGAACCTTCTTACCGATGAACCCGAGCTGTCGCGCGTAAGGGCACTCCTGGAGCCAGTGGGCTTCAGTGACGTGACGGCGGCCTTCGAGCGATTGAAGCGAATTGGCGGCGCCGGGGAGTCGATCGGGCTTCTGGCGGCCTGTCTTCCCAATCTGCTGCTGGCGCTCTCTGACACGGCCCAGCCCGACCATGCACTGATCAATTTTGAACGCTTTACCCAGAGCGTCGCCGACCGGGCCGTGCTCTTTCGCGATCTGCGCGACAATCCGCGGGCCATCGAAATTCTCGTCCGAATCTTCGTCGGCAGCCAGTTTTTGACCGAAATTCTGCTGTGCAGCCCTGGCCATCTCGACCGGCTCACACAACATAAGCGTCTGGCCGAGCTCAAAAGCGTACAGCAATTGCATCTCGAAGCCGAGGGGGCGATGCTGGGCATCGACGACCCCGAAGAACAGCTCAATGCGCTGCGCCGTTTTCAACGGTGGGAGCTGCTGCGCATCGGAACGTGCGACTTCTTCGGACTGCTTGACCTGCGACGTGTAACGGTGCAATTGTCGCTTTTGGCCGACGCGCTTGTGCAGGCGTGTCTCGATCATGCCTGTGCGCAGTCGGTAGAGACGGCCGAGGGCTTCGCGGTTGTGGCGATGGGCAAGCTGGGGGGTGAAGAGTTAAATTACAGTTCAGACATCGACCTTTTGTTTCTGGCCGAAAAGAACTCCCCCGCGCATTGGCGCGTCGGGCAGCGGCTGATTAAAGCGCTGACGAGCATGTCAGAAGCCGGGTTCATGTACCGCGTCGACATGCGCTTAAGACCCTGGGGCCGCGCGGGCGAACTGGTGTCGTCGGTCGAAAGCCATCTCGAATACCTCGCGAACAATGCCCAGCTGTGGGAGAAACAGGCCCAGCTCAAAGCGCGGGTCATCGCTGGCGACATGAGCCTGGGAACCAGCTTTCTCAAGCGGGCCGAACAATACCTGTTCAACACGTCGCCCGACGCAGTACGCGACAGCGTCCGCGAGATGAAACAAAAAATTGAAGCCGGTCTGGCGAAGACCGGACGGACATGGGGCGAAGTTAAGCTGGGCCAGGGATCAATTCGCGATGTCGAGTTCGTGGTGCAGTACCTGCAATTGATTCACGGCGGAAAGCAGCCCGCTGTGCGCAGCTTCAACACCATCGACGCCCTGGTGCGTTTGGCCGACTGCGGATTTCTGCACGCCGACGAGTATCGGCTGCTGACCGACGGGTACGTTTTTCTACGAACGATCGAACATGCGTTGCAACTGGTGCATAACAAGCAGACGCACGAGCTGCCCGAAGATGAGGCCGAGTTGATGTACTTGGCCCGCCGGCTCGATTTCGGCACCGCCCAGCAGTTTCTGGCGCACTACAAGCAGCACGGTCAGGCGGTGCGGCGCGTTTACGACCGCTACCTCGGCCAGCGCGACAAGGTTCGCCAAAATGAAGAACAGACCGACAATCCACAATTGAAGAAGCACCTGGCACGGCTCGAACAGGCCTACTCGGCGACCTTCAGTGGGCCCGACATAGAGCAGCATGCCCTGCTGGCCGAGCGCATCAGCGATGCCGAACCCGTTCTCGTCGAAGCCATTCCCGTGGGTGATGACTGGCGCGTGACGATCGTGGGTTATGACTGCCGGGGAGAGCTGTCGCTGATCTGCGGCCTGCTTTTGGTGCATGGGTTCGACATCATCGAAGGAGAAGTTTTCACTTACGAACCGCTGGCGACCACCGATCAGGGGGCCAGCCGGCCGGCCCGCGCGGCCTGGCGGCGGCAATCGCCCCGCCGCCCATTGCGAAGGTCTGAAGCTGCCGCGCCCACTGCCCCGCAAGAGGATGTGCGACGGAAGATCATCGACGTTTTCACGGTTCGTCCAACGCGTGCAGGAGTCGGAGTCGAAGCCTTTCGACAGTACGCCGACGAACTCGGCGGGCTGCTGCGGCAATTGCTGACCGGAGACCCCGATGCAGCACATGGGGCGCTGGTAAAACGCGTCGCCCAGAAGCTGCGGTCGACGGCGCCAGAGACTTCGAATACGCTCTTTCCGGTACATATTGAAATCGACAACGCCGCCTCCGAACAGTTCACCGTCTTGCGCATCCAGACCGAGGATTCGTCGGGATTTCTGTATGAGTTGACCAATGCGCTCGCGTTCTCGGGGGTCTACATTTCGCGGGTTCAGGTACAGTCCGACGGAAGCGAGGTCTACGACACACTGCTGGTGACCGACGGCAAAGGGCAGAAGATCGTCGATCCGCAAAAGCAACGCGAATTGCAGGCCGCGACCGTACTGATCAAACATTTTACGCACGTCTTGCCGCGCTCGCCCAATCCCGAGGCCGCCTTACTGCACTTCCGCGAATTCGTGAGTCAATTGTTTACCCGTCCCGACTGGACGGCAGAACTGGCCTCGCTCGAAACGTCTCCGGTGCTCGATGCACTGGCGCAGCTCCTGGGGGTCAGCGATTTTCTGTGGAATGACTTTCTGCGGATGCAGCATGCCAATCTGTTTCCCGTTGTGAAAAACGTGGATGCGCTGTCGACCTCAAAGTCGCGGCTGGTGCTGGAGGCTGAACTGAGCTCGGTTCTCGAATCGGCGTCAACGCCCGAAGGCCGCCGCGAAGCGCTCAATGCCTTTAAAGACCGCGAGATGTTTCGCGTTGACATGCGCCATATTCTGGGGCACATCCACGAATTCAGCCGCTTTTCAGAAGAGCTGACCGAAGTGGCCGAGGCGGTCGTCTCGGCGGCGACATTGATGTGCCATTCTGAACTGACAGCCCAGTTCGGCACGCCCCAGCTGAAGGACGAAGCAGACGCCCCCTATTGCGTGTGCGCGCTGGGAAAATGCGGCGGACGGGAACTGGGGTTCGCGTCGGATATCGAGCTGATGTTTCTCTACGCGGGAGAGGGCAAGACGAACGGACGGCTGGTCATTTCGACGACCGAGTTTTACGTGAAACTTGTGGAAGGGGTGACGCACGCGATTCGCGCCCACCGCGAAGGAATTTTCGAAATCGACCTGCGCCTGCGACCTTACGGTCGCGCGGGGAGCCTGGCCGTTTCTCTCGACGCCTTCCAGGGCTATTTCGGCCCGCACGGAGCGGCATGGCCCTACGAGCGGCAGGCGCTTGTCAAACTTCGGCCGATTTCCGGAGACCCCCAGTTCGGCCGTCAGATCGTCGCCCTGCGCGACGCGCTGATTTATACCGGTGAACCGTTCGATGTGGCAGCCATGCGGGGGATGCGTGAACGGCAGATCCGGCAGCTGGTCAATCCCGGAACTTTCAATGCGAAACTCAGCCCGGGCGGCCTCGTCGACGTCGAATACCTGGTGCAGGGATTGCAGATCTCGCACGGAAAGCGCGTTCCCCAGCTCTGCTCGACGAACACCTTGCAGGCGATTGACAGGCTAAGCGAGGCCGGCGTGCTGGCCCCGGGCGATGCCGTCAAGCTCCGCGATGCCTACAATTCTCTGCGACAATTGATCGGTGCGCTGCGAATTGTACGGGGCAACGCGAAAGACCTTACGGTTTCGGGCGAAGGAACAGAGGAATACGCTTTTCTGGCCCGGCGGTTGGGCTACGACGAGAATCCCGGCCGGCTGCACAGCGACCTCGATCGACACATCGCGCATGTGCTGGAGTTAAGCCAGAAGCTTTTGGGATGAGCCGGTTTTTCAAGATCGGAAGCACGAAAAGAACGATGAATCCGCGACAGGCGATAGAGGCATCGGGCAAGCGACGCGGGAGTTGTGGTTCGTCTTGGCGAATTTGCGGCATTTTTTGCAACGCTGAATTCTTCACGCTCGGTGTGGCGAATCTTTGAGCGGCCGATTGCTGGCGAGATGCCGACGGTTCTGGTAATAATATCGTCTCTGAATTGACAGGTTTTTGTGCCGCCAGTGATCGACGAGAATTTCATGAATCACCCGCTCTTCAAGGCGTTGGCTCTTCTGGGCAGTTCGATCTGGGAACTGCTGGGGGCTCTATTAACGCTCTTGCTTCCCTGGACACCTCTGGCTGCCTGGGTCATCTTCTGGATGTTTGCCGTCAATTGGCTCAAGCTGCGGGGGACGCTCGCCAAAGGGGGCTGGGTCGGGTTGGCCCTCATGGGGGCCATCATGATTCTCGTCTGGGGGAACATCTCTCCTGGAACGGGCACGGTCGATTTCTTTGGTTTGCGGGTCAGCAATTTCGTCGAGAAAACGGTGTATGTCTCGGGCCTGTTCGTAATCCTGTTTATGGCCGGAGCTTTGCAGCTTTCGGGGTGCTGCTCTGCCTGTTGTCGGTTCGATGAACCGGAGCAGATTGCCGTCCATTCGCACAACGTCCATTCGCACAACGGGCATTCGCACAACGGGGGCGCTCATGGGCCCGATGCTGCACACGGTTCGCATGCAGGCCCAGGGTTCAATGAAGGTCAAGGGCACAGTGGCGGGCAGCACTGATCGGCGCCCAGTTCCCGGCCGGTGTCGCATGACGGCTGGTTGTTTACCAGCCGCGCGATGATTGCGGCCGATTTCTTACCGGTGGCGCCGAACCGGAATTCACGGGCCGTTTCGCTCGTCGCGGTAATTTCGACGCGCAGGTGATCGGCCGGCAGGTGCTCGATGACCCGGTCGGCCCATTCGATGAAGCACACACCCGAGTCGCTCATATATTCGTCGGCACCCAGGCTGAGAAAGTCGCCTGCATCGCGTAACCGGTAGGTGTCGAAATGGTAAATGGGAAGGCGGCCCTCGTATTCATGCACGAGCACGAACGTGGGGCTCGCAATTGACTGGCGATCGACGCCCAGCGCCTCGGCGACTGCCCGAACGAGACGGGTCTTGCCCGCCCCCAGATTGCCAATGAGCGCCACGACAGCTCCCGGTTGAAGGGCTTCGGCCAGCCGCCGCGCGAGTCTTTCGGTCTCGTTTTCGGTGGTCGAGATGAAGCACCATGTGTCGCCGGGAAATGCTGGAGAAGTGGGAGGATTCATTGCGTCGATTCTTATTCCCAGGCTCGTTACGCCAATATTTCCTTGACGACTCGAGCCGGATTGACACCAGTGAGGCGTTCTTTGAGACCATGCTGTTCGATGAACAGATCTTCGTGATGGAACCCCAACAGGTGCAGAATCGTCGCGTGCCAATCGGGGACGCTTACTTTGTTTTCAGCCGCGGCGAAACCCAGTTCATCGGTCGCACCGTGGACTGTTCCCGGTTTGATTCCCGCCCCTGCAAACCAGGTGCAAAAGGCGTTCTTGTTATGATCGCGACCGGCGTTCTTCTCGTTCTTGTCTTTGGGGAGCTGTGCAATCGGCAACCGTCCGAATTCGCCACCCCAGATGACGAGCGTGCTATTTAAAAGACCGCGCTGCTTCAGGTCGTTCAACAGCGCGGCAATCGGTTGATCGGTACGGTCGCAGGCGGCCTTGAGGTCGGTCGCCAGACCGGTGTGGTTGTCCCAGATCTGGCCGTTAATAAAGAGCTGCACAAACCGCACGCCGCGCTCGATGAGCCGCCGGGCAATCAGGCAGCGGCGGCCGTAAGAGTCGGTTGGTTGCTTGCCGATACCATAGGCTTCGAGCGTGGCCTGTGTCTCTTGCCCCAGGTCGAGAGCATTGGTGGCAGCCAGTTGCATGCGCGCGGCAAGTTCGTAACTGGCAATGCGGGCATCGAGCTTGGGGTTGCCCGGGCGCTTTACTTTGTGAGCTTTGTCGAGCCTGGCCAGAAGATCGCGTTCCATTTCGACAACTTCCGCAGGGCGATCGACCTCGGGCTGTAAGTTGAGGACGGGGGAGCCGGTCGATTTGAAGCGGGTTCCCTGGAAGAGGGGGGGAAGAAAGCCCGATTGCCAGTTCTCGACGCCATTGATGGGGAGCCCCAGCGGATCGTCGAGCACGACATACGCCGGAAGGTTCTGGTTCTCGCTTCCCAGACCGTACACGGCCCACGACCCCAGCGCCGGCCGCCCGGGGCCCATCTTGCCCGACTGCATCAGGTAGATCGCCGGTTCGTGTGTCAGGTTGGTGGTGTGCATCGAGCGAATCAGGGCGAGATCGTCGACCTGTCGGGCGATGTGCGGCATGACATCAGAGACCCACATTCCCGACTGGCCATGCTGGGCGAATTTGTAGGGACAGCGCATGATCGCCCCAGCATCCTTGATGTTCTCAATCTCGCCCGCGATGGCATTGAAATGCTGCGTTCCGTGCAGCTTGTCGAGCATCGGTTTGGGATCGAACAGATCCATCTGACTGGGCCCGCCATTCATGTACAGATGAATGACGGCCCGCGCCTTGGGTTCAAAATGCGGTGGTCGCGGTTTCAGGTCGTACTCCTGCCGCGCAGGCGACGACTCGCCGGCGAAGAGATCGCGGCTCAGCAGTGAAGCCAGCGCGGCGCCATAGACGCCACCAGCCACGTCGCTGAAAAAGCTGCGCCGATCGACTGCCAGATCGACTGCCGGGTTGGCGGCTGACGCGGGACGCAAATTGTCGGACATAAGGAATTCTGCGTTCATGATTGATACAAGTGCCTGCCTCTCACTTTAGCAGAGGGCCGGTGGAAGGCCGGGTGGGATGGTGGCCCGCCCTTGCGACAGACCAGGGAATGCCCCCGAGTGACGAGACCCGCGTCGTGGCCGCTGAGGTCGACTTCAATCGACATACAAAAACTCCGCCGAATTCAAGATGGCATGACAGTAGGTGGCGAGCGCTTTGTGCACTGCCTGGGCCCGGGAAAGTGGCGCACCCCCCGTGACCGGCATGGCGAACCCATCGCTCAGCCGCGCTAAGGCCTGCTGACAACGTACCAGCTCGTCGCCATCGGGAGACCGGCCCAGCGCTACAAGAAAGAGTCGCTCGATTTGCGCCGCTGGATTCGTACCGGCTTCGAATTCGATGCGCAGCGCAAGTGC
>JAYTRB010000764.1:0-4473 GCA_043746425.1 Planctomycetia bacterium | reverse complement strand
CGGGCACTTGAAAGCAGAAAATTGCGAACTTCGTTGCGGCCGTAATTAAAAACCAGAGTTCCCCAGTCGGGGTGCGACCCCTGTCGCGGATCGGCGTGTTCGTACAGGCACGTGCCATCGAACTTCGCCAGGCCATGCGCATCGGAGGGAAAATGTGCCGGTACCCAGTCGACCAGAACGCCAACGTTGTGCTGGTGGCAGTAGTCGACGAAAAACATGAAGTCATGCGGAGTGCCGAACCGGCTCGTGGGAGAAAAGTACCCGATCGTCTGATATCCCCAGGAACCGTCGAACGGATGCTCGGTAATCGGCATGAGCTGGATGTGCGTATAGCCCATTTGTCGCACGTACTCAACCAGCATCGGCGCCAGCTCGCGGTAATTGAAGAACTTCCGGCCGTCATGGGGCATGCGCCATGAACCCAGATGCACTTCAAAAATCGAAATCGGCTGTTCGAACCAGTTGGTCATTTCCCGCCGGCGGATCCAAGGCTGGTCGTGCCAGGCGTAGTGCGCCAGGTCGAAGACAATCGATGCCGACTTCGGGCGAAGCTCGGCCGAAAACGCATACGGGTCGGCCTTTTGCTCGATGTGCCCCCAGCTGTCGCAAATCGAGTACTTGTACGTGTCGCCGTGCCGCATGCCGGGAATAAAACCGGTCCAGATTCCTTCGTCAATGCGTTCGAGCGGGTTTCGGCCGTGCTGCCATTGATTGGCGTCGCAGACGATCGAAACGTCGTGGGCGTTCGGAGCCCAGACGGCTACGCGCGTCCCTGACACCCCGTCGCGGGAATCAGGATGAGCGCCCATAACCGAGTACATCAAACAGTGCATCCCGTGACGCATGGCGTGCCAGTCATTGTCTGTGAAGTAGGAGGCAACCGGGCGCGGTTCTGCAACCTGGGAGCGCCCAGTTACAGAACGCGGAGTCGTCTGTCGTGAATTGGGAGTGATGGATTCCATTTGAGCGAATCTTCCGGGAGGGCGTCAATGCAAAGGCAAAAATCCCGCATCGCCGATTTCCGGCGGTCGCGTGGCATTTCTGAATTCGGTTTGCCAGCGAACATCACTTGAGGATTGTCCCGAATTTAACGGTGCGCGAGAGAGTGTCGACTTTGACGATTGCGCGGGAAACTCGTTTGGGGAGTGTGCTGTGGCCCATTTGGGTTTACCACCCATAACGACGTTTCCGCGCGGCGGGTTGCGGTTTCTTATAAAAATGCATTTCCTCTAAAGACTGCATGGGAAGTTGGCCGCGAGCGAAATAAACTTGGCCTGATGAATGACAATACGACTCCGCAAAATTTCCGGAATGTGACACTTTGACGCTGCGACGGCTACTCGTGCTGACTCTGGGACCGCCGGCTCTTGTCGGCGGCGTCTATGCGCTTTGTTTCCCGGCTCAGATTCGGCAAATTCCCGTCTGGGGATCGGTCGCTGCCGCCGACGCTGTTCAGGGGGCTGGAGCCGGCGGGCTGGATGCCGCCACGCTGACACCGGCCTGCAACATGGCCGCCGACGAGTTATTGAAGAAATTACCTGCGACATGCCGCATTCTCGTCCGCCCACCATTTGTGCTGGCAGGAGATTTTTCCGAGGCCGAGCTCGACCGCCTCTACCGCGATGCCGTTCTGCCAGTGACGAGGGCTCTCTGGCGATCGTACTTCGACCACAAACCTGACGCACCGGTTACGATTGTTGTTCTGCGAAGCGAAGAAAGCTATCACGCGGCCGCGGCCGCCCTCGATGGTTACGAACCCGTCGCTTATGCAGGATACACACAGCGCGGCAAGCGGCGGGTCGTCTTGAATCTCGCGACGGGACAGGGAACCCTCGCACACGAATTATCGCACGTACTGGCTTCGTTCGATTTTCCGGATCTTCCCGAGTGGTTCGACGAGGGGCTGGCGGCATTGTACGAAGACGCCGTATTTTCAGAGGACGGGCTGCTGCTGGTCGGAACGAGCAACTGGCGTTTGCGAATTCTACAAGACACATTGCGACAGCGGGTGATGCCGTCACTCGCAGCCGTAGTCAATTCGCCTGAATTTCGCGGTGAAGGAGAAGGCCTGAATTACGCCGTCGTGCGATGCTTCTGCCAGTATCTGCAGGAACGCGGTCTATTGGCCCACTTCTATCGCAAGTTCCGCAGTGCCATCGGCGACGACTTGAACGGAATTGCTACCTTGTGCGATTTGCTGGGGGTGGCCTCGATCGAAGACATCGATCGCGATTTTCGCACATGGGTCTCGCAATTCGACGCCCGCTGAAGGCAATGGCTGGCAGATCAACCGGGGGTGCCCAGACCTCGCCCCAGCCGTCGGCGAAGGGTGCTAAAGACGTGCCGATACTTGGGCTTCGGCACGTATCGCGCGGCAGCACTCTGGCCGACCGCAGCATTCTGCCGTGCAGCGCCCCGCGCGTCTGCGTCGATTTCTTTAAACTCTGGCTCAATCACGTCGTATTCAATGCCCGAACCCGCCACGGTTAACTCGTCATCGTTGACGACGGAACCATGCCCCTGATCGATCGCACTAAACGGCCCGTCCGATGAACCGGCCCAGCGGTCAACAACCGTGCGCACTTCGCGGCAGGCTTCGAGAATGCTCGAACCGAGTTGTTCTTCGATAGGCATCGAATCGATGGGTGTCAATTCGAGCGACTGGTATGCGGGATCAACTTTGTTGACAAGTTGTGGTTCGGCATCAAGGTTCAATCCGACGTCGATGCCGTCCGACAGTTCCACAATATCCTCAACTGCCATCGTCGGGTCGAGAGGAGGCTCGCCTTTCAAGGCCGGCGATGCATTCACGCTGGCGTCGGGACTTGGTTTCTCGCAGGTTTCGAAGGTAGAAGTTTTCGCGCGGGAATCTTCAGCCACAGGCGACCAATGCGGCAGCGACCGAGATGGCAGAGCCGCAGGCGCCGGCGACGAGCGCGAGGGGAGCCAGTTCTCGGGAACGACCGCGTCCTCGAATGTCCGCAGAAAGCGTGGCGAACGAACATCGAGGGCAGCATATCGGTCGTCGATGAGTTCTTCCTGGAAGCGAGATTCTGCCGCGGGTTCTGACGCAGCAAAAGAGTTGTCTCCAACTTCGAAGCAGACCGTCTCGCATGTTTCGGTGGTGGCGAAATGGTCGCCGAAGGCGAGCGGCGCAGGTTGACGATTCACAATCTCATCTTCGTCCTCATACTCAACCTCATCATCGTACCCGAGCACGCAATCGTCATGAAGTTCATCGAGCGGCGAATCTGCCGCGCCGGGGGTGTTCCACTGCAATGGCAGTTGCTTCAAATCGAGCAAGGCATCGTCCACCATGGCTTCGGTCACCTGCTGCTGGTCTTGGACGCAGGCCAGCATCAAGGCGTGATCGCACAACTGATTGATGCACCGCGGCAAGCCGTTGCAGGCGGCGGCAATTCGATCGAGTGCCGTCGTGGTGAAGAGCTGCGAATGATCGCCTCCAGCCCATTTGACCCGAAAGGCGACGTAATCAATGCTCTCGGGGCGCGTCAGCGGTTCGAGATACACCTGGCAGACGACACGCTGGTTGAGGGCTTCGAGGGCCGGAGCGATCAGCCTCTCTTCCAGTGACATCTGCCCCGACAGAATGACGCGTGAGAGGGGAGTTTCTCCTTCAGCCAGATTCGCCAGCAAACGCAACTCTTCGAGCAGACGGTCGCTGAGCAGGTGCGTTTCATCGACAATGAGTACCGCGCCACGTCCCGCCAGAGACAATTCTTTGAGGGCGGCGTACACGGCCAGCCGCAGTTCCTGTTCTTCCAGACCGCTATATGGCCGCCCCAGTTCAAAGAGAATTGACTGCAGCAACGCGCGGCGCGTCGGGAAATTAGCATTGGGCAGATAGATGGCAGTAAAGCGGTCTGACAATTCCACCGCCAGCCGACGGCAGATCAGAGTCTTGCCTGTGCCCGCAGCGGCCGTCAGAACGCCAATTCCCTGCCCGTTCTCGGCCCGCAGAATCAGTTCGTCGAATAATTCCCGGATCGAGTCCGATGTGAAAACACAGGTGGGATCGGGAGTTGCCGAGAAGGGGCGTTTCTGCAGGTGGAAGTACGCCTCGTACATGGTAGCAGCCTTCGTGGCGGAATGGACGACCATGCGGACTGGATGGTGCATGTCAGTGGTCATTCATCGTGTGGATTCGCGCGGCATCTTTAGATCATTCCGAAAGAGGTGAATTTCGGAACTCGACGCAATATTGGCCGAATCGAGCGAGTTTACTGATTGCGGCGAATGGGAAAGAACCAAGATCGGGCAAGCTTGCAGGCCATGCACCGCAAAGCCATGACTGTTATGAACTTAATGCCTGAGAGCGGCATTGCGCGATCTGTTTCTGCGGGAACCGGCGCTACGCAGGGAAGTCGCTATGGCCGACCCGAGTTGCTCGCAAACGGGACATTCCACGGTATAATTAAGCAAACGAGCCCGTGAATGGTCACGAGTTCTCCC
>JAYTRB010000763.1:0-4405 GCA_043746425.1 Planctomycetia bacterium | reverse complement strand
CGTAGTGGTCGATGGCGGCGTCGCTGCGAATGCCCGGAAAACCCATTACGAAGCGAGAACAGCCCGCAGGATATCAGCCAGTGCGAGCACCGAATCGGCGACTCGAAAAAAAGTTTCCCGCGCTTCAGGGCTTCCGGATTCCTTGGCTCAGATGGTTTGCAAAAATCGGCTCACGTCCATGCCAGGGGCGCCTGCCAAGTGCGCTTGAGCTGAGCCCACGTAGAGTCGATGACCGTCTCCCCTTTGGTCCCGCGAATGGTGACGTTCGGGCCATTGGTGACTTTCCCCAATTCGCTCAACGGCAGCCCGGCGATGCAATCGAGAAATTCCGACCACTTTTCGGGTAATACTTCCACCAGGAATCGGGAGTTGCTTTCTGAGAAAAGGAGCACAGCGTCGTCGGAAATTGAGGTGCGTTTGGCCAGCGGTGCAAGGTTGAGGTCGATGCCCAATCCCCCCGCGAAGGCCATCTCTGCCGCCGCCACTGCCAGACCCCCTTCACTGAGATCGTGACAGCTTCGCACGCAGCGTGACTCAATCGCGCGATGCAGTGCCCGATAGAGTCGCGGGGCCAATTCGCTATCGACACGGGGGACCGCGCCTCCCGAAAAACCGTTAACGAACGCGAAGTGGCTGCCACCGAGTTCGTCGCGAGTCGTTCCCAACAGAGCCAGAATGTTCCCCGGAGTCTTGGCATCCATGGTGACGGCCTTGCGGATGTCGGCGATCTGTCCCAGAGCGCTGATCAACAGCGAGGGCGGAATGGCGACAGATCGCTTTTGACCCGATTCGTCGACATACGAAAACTCGTTATTTAGACTGTCTTTACCGCTGATAAAGGGAGTTCCGTATGCAATCGCGATATCGCGGCAGGCGAGCGCGGCCCGCACGAGGCTTCCCAGGGTTTCGGGGCGATCGGTGTTTCCCCAGCAGAAGTTATCGAGAATGGCGATGCGCGACGGATCTGCTCCGACTGCCACGCAATTGCGAACGGCCTCGTCGATCGCCGAGGCAGCCATCCAGTACGGGTCGAGATCGCCGAAGCGCGGGTTCATGCCATTGGCAATCACCAGCCCGCGATACGAATCGAGATCGGGGCGGACGATGGCCGCGTCTGAGGGGCCGTCAGCCGCGACACCGACCAGCGGCTTTACGACGCTTCCCGCCTGGACTTCGTGGTCGTATTGGCGGATGACCCATTCTTTGCTGCACACGTTGAGCGAGCCGAGAATCGCATTAAGGTCGTCGTCATAGCGTGGCTTGCTCAAAGCCGTTAGTGGCGAAAAAGGGGGGGGAGTGTAAACCGCGTCGCGAATAACGGGAGGCCGGCCTTCGTGAAGGAAGTGCATGTCGAGCCGCCCCACTTCGTGACCGTAGTATTTCAGAACAAGCTGCTTCGACTCGGTGAATTTGCCGATAATCGTGGCCTCGACCCCTTCCGACTTACAGAGCCGCTCGAATGAATCCCAATTTTGCGGAGGAACGGCGAGCACCATTCGTTCTTGCGCTTCGGAAATCCAGATTTCGGTGTACGACAGGCCAGAGTATTTGAGAGGCGCTTTTTCGAGCCAGACCTCAGCTCCCGATTCGCCGCCCATTTCGCCGACGGCACTTGAGAAGCCCCCTGCCCCGCAGTCGGTGATGGCCGAGAAGAGCTCTTTGTCTCGGGCGTCGAGAATCACATCGGCCAGCATTTTTTCGGTAATGGCATTGCCGATCTGCACTGCTCCCCCCGAAAGCGTCTCACTCTCGTGCGTCAATTCGGCCGATGAAAAAGTGGCCCCGTGAATACCGTCGCGGCCCGTCCGCCCGCCGACGGCTACGATAAAATCGCCTGGGGCGACCTGTTTCCACACTTTTCCGACGGGAATCATGCCAACGTTGCCGCAATAGACGAGCGGGTTGCCGAGGTACCGCTCGTCGAAGAAAATTGCACCATTGACGGTTGGAATGCCCATGCGATTGCCGTAGTCTCGCACGCCCGCGACTACTCCTTGCGCGACGACGCGCGGATGCAGCACTCCCGTGGGAAGAAGATCGTACGGAATGTCTGGCGGGGCGAAACAGAAGACGTCGGTGTTGCAGACGGGCCGAGCCCCCAGCCCAGTCCCAAGCGGATCGCGAATGACGCCACCCAGACCCGTATTGGCTCCCCCGTACGGTTCGAGCGCCGAGGGGTGGTTGTGCGTTTCGACCTTCATGCACACGTGTTGCCGTTCGTCGAAGCGAACGACTCCCGCATTGTCCTGAAACACGCTGACACACCAGTCTTCTTTCCCGAGCCGGTGTCGAATTTCAACCGTGGCGGCAAACACTGTTTCCTTGAGCAGGTTTTCAAACGCGAATTCCCGTTGTTCATCGCGATATCGTACACGGCCGCGTAATGTCTTGTGCGAGCAGTGTTCACTCCAGGTCTGGGCGATCGTTTCCAATTCGGCATCGGTTGGGTCGTTCCCGCGGTCGGCGAAATGCTGCCGGATCGTCTGCATCTCGGGCAAGCTCAAATAGAGCTGGCCTTGGCGGCTAAGTCGCATGAGTTGTTCGTCATTCATCCCTCGAATCGCGACGGTCAGGGGATGGAACTTGTATTCCGAACCGAGAGCCAGGTTCGTCAGGTGCAGTGGCCCCCAGATCACCTGCTGGATGGCTTCATTCGCGAGAACCTTGCCTGCGACCCGTTTCAGATCGGCTCCATCGGCGTCGGAATTCAGCCAGTATTTGTGGCAAGTGCGAACCCCGGAAACGGAATGCCCCAGATCGACGAGCGCCACTTTGACACTGTCGGCCACGTTGTCGGTTACTCCAGGTTTGTAAAGAACGTTGAGAAGGGATTCCTGTTCGGGCATGTTGGAATTCGACTTTGCGGAATTCGACAACGAACGAACAGCGTATGTCTCGACGACAGTATCAGCCAGAAAACCGGCAGCGATCTTCTCAACTTGCGGTCGGGTGAGTTCTGCTTCGATCAAAAACGACCGGGCAGAACGCACCTCGCGAATCGTCGAGACGCCCAGCGCCTGGCACTGGTTGCGAACGCGACCTCCTTCACGATCAGGAAGATGCGCAGCCGGATGAATTTCAATTTCCCAGAGCATAGAAATCAGTCGCTTTTATGTGTCAGAGAGGGGAGTGTCGGGTATAAGAAAGACGGCACCGCCCAGCGCCTGAATCGAGTTGGCGTCGTAGCATTTACCCATGTGCCATCGCATCGCGACCTATCTTCGCAGTTTTCAGCAATTCTTTCAGCACGTCGGCGTCATTTTGTTCGAGAGCCCGTCGAAATCGCTCGAGCAAGCACTCATACCGCAACAAAGTCGCGAGAACCTGATCGCGGTTCCCGAGGAAGATTGCCGACCACAAATCAGGGTCGCCCGCCGCAATACGCGTTGTATCGCGAAACCCCGACGCCGCCAGTGCCTGATTTTCGGGCGACAACGTCCCGGCCAGGGCCGAGGCAACCAGATGCGGCAAATGGCTCGTTTCGGCTAATGCCCGATCATGGGCCGCGGGCGACATTTCGACGATCGTCAACCCCAGGCCGGCCCAAAAGCCCTCAATCCTCGCGACGGCAGCGGCAGAATTCCTTTCAAGCGGCGTCACCACACAGATGCGGTTCTCGAAGAGCCGCTCGTCAGCGTATTCAAAACCCTGCTTCTCCGAACCGGCCAGGGGATGCGCACCAATGAATTCGACTGCACCGGGCAGCCCCTCGTCTAAGTCGCGGTACAGGCAACCTTTGACACTGCCGACGTCGGTAATCAGAGTTCCCGGCTGGCAACTTGCCGCCGCTTCGCGGATTCCGGCAGGAATTCGATCGACAGGAGTGCAGAAAACCAGCAGTTGGGCACGGCTCCCGGCAGCTGCCAGATCGACAGAGGCTTCATCGATGATTCCCCGCAGGCGAGCCACCTCAAGCCGCCGGGCATCGCGCCCCACGCCGATTACCGTTTTCGCAAGCCTTCGGGTTTTGGCAGCCAGTGCGACCGAACCACCGATCAAACCGATGCCGACGATTGCGATCGTTTCAAACGGCTCAATTTTTTTCGCAATGGATCCCGACAGATGGCTCATGACTTGCGCATTGTAGGCAGAGCGATCGTGCTTTTCCAGCAGGCTGGCGGGGCCTACTGGCTTGCCTTGGCGAGCGGCGGCAATGAACGTTGTCGCGCGCTGGAACCAGGCCCAAGGCCGAGATGATCAATCTGCCCAGCCTGAATGCGCAGATCCAATGCTATGCAAGAAGTCGGTCAATCGAACTCCCCTTACACAGCGCCATGGGGCGCCCGATCGGGGTCGTTAATTGTTTGTCGTATTCGATGCCGAGCGTTTTCAGAATCGTGGCGTACAGGTCGTGAACTTCGATCGGGTCGACCGGGGTCGTTTTTTTTCCGTCGGGGTCGGTTTC
>JAYTRB010000762.1:0-3060 GCA_043746425.1 Planctomycetia bacterium | reverse complement strand
GCCACCGGGGGCTTTCCTGTCCGAAAGAAGCCGACGATTTCGATTACCAGCGGCTCATACCCCGCATACGAGCCGATCTGCTCGATCCCCTTCGTGCCGAACACCGTGCCGCCGTAACCCGCCACTCCGCCTCCTTCGGGCGTTCGAATGCCGCGGAACGTTCCCACGCGGCCTCCCTGCCAGACGCCAGTCGCCAGATCGATTCCTGGCGTGCTGACACGCGTCACCGATTCGCAACCCGTCCCCATCACGGTGAACAATGTTTCCACTCCGTGAATGCCGTACCAGAAGAGATCGGGATGTGTGGCTTCGAGCGAACAGGGACTATAAGTATCGCAACCTTTCACCTCGCCAATTTTTCCCGCGCGAATGGCCTGCGCACCGGCCGTGTAACGCAGCGACGAAGCAGAAAAGATGGGCACCTCGTAGTGCCGCGCCATCTCAAAAATTGCGACTGCGTCCACGAGAGACCCGGCAATCGGTTTGTCGATGAAGACCGGCTTGCCGGCCTTCAGCACCGGCAGCACCTGTTCGAGATGCGGCCGGCCATCGTTCGATTCCAGAAGCACGACATCCACCCGGGTCAGCAATTCTTCGATCGAATCGACGATCTCTACGCCCAGTTCTTTCACTTTGAGTGTGTATTCGGGTACGCGCTCGGTACTCGATTTAATGTCGCGGCTTCCTTGGGGATACGCCGCGACGACGCGACACCCGGCCACGTTTTCCCTGGCCTCGGGGTTGTTCAGCACTTGTGTGAAGGCAACTGCGTGCGATGTATCTAATCCGATAATGCCCACGCGAATCTGCTTCAAGGTCGACGGCACTTCGACCGGCCGTGTCACGGCAAACGCGAAGGTGGCCGTCGCCGATTTTTGATCGACAGGCTCGGGAAGCGCCGGGGCTTCGGGCACAATTTCAATCTCGCTGTCGGAGGCCGCGGGCCGGGTCTCACCGGCTGCGGCCAGAAAAGCCGCAACATCCCACACCTTCACCGACTTATCGAGACTGGCCGTGGCGAGGAGTCTGCTGTCGGGCGAAAGGGCAAGTTGATTGATCGGCCCTTCGTGGGCAGGAACAGTAACCACATCCTTCCCCTTTTCGAGATTCCAGAGCTTGAGCACGTTCCCCCCTTCGGAGCGACCGCCGCACACCGAGAACAGCCATTTGCCCTCCGGTAGATACGCCAGACTGTTGACGGGGCGCGAATGCCCTTCGAGTTCACGGATTTCCTTTCCCGAGGCCGTGTTCCAGAGCTTAATTGTCTCATCGGCGCTACCCGTTGCCAGCGTACCACCGTCCGGCGAAAACGCGACGGCTGACACAATGCGATCATGGCCGGCGAGCACCCACAACAGGTTTCCTGCCACGTCAAACAAACGGGCTGAGCCCTTCTTCGTGGGGCGGTCGGCATCTCCGGTCGCCACGGCCAGCAGGTCTCCACGGGGCGAATAGGCGATGGCCAGAGCCGGCTGCTGAAAGTCTTTGAGCACCCCCCGCGGTTCACCCGAGGCGGCGTCCCACAGTCGCACGGTTTCGTCGTCGCTGGCGCTAGCCAGGGTCTTTTCATCGGGCGAGAAAGCCACTGAAGTCACATACCCGGTATGGCCTTTCAAGGTGCGGATGACTTTCTTCGTAGCCACGTCCCACATGAGCAGCGACTGGTAGCTTCCCGTCACGAGAATCTTGCCGTCGGCCGAAAATTTCACAGCTTTGACGAATCCCCTGGGCTCAGCCAGCACGGCAAGCTCCTGCTTTTCAACCACGTCAATGAGTTTGACGACGCCGTAACTGCCGGCAGCCAGAGTCTTGCTGTCGGGTGAAAACGCGACGCTCACGACCCAGTCAGGAAACTTCGCGAATGCCGCCTGCGGTTCGATATTCTCGCCGGGCGATTTGCTCGCCCGCCCTTGTTTGTTGGGACGACTCTGGCGGTTTTTGCCATCGCGCGGAGGGGCCTGGGCTCGAGCACCGTTTGCGGCCAAAAAGAGAGCCAGCAGGGCCAATCCAGCGCACCAGCGAACACGACCAGTCTTTGACACTGGCGACAACCAGACCGTGCTCGGCCGATTTCGCAGGTGACCGCGATTGAGGATCATCGATTGTGGCTCCTGGTTTCGAGAATCGGTTGCCGTCTGCATAATCATGTCGAAGTGCTTCCGCCGGATGCGCCCGATTGTCATGTCATTATCGAGAAATGGCGAGCGAAAAAGCAATGGCTTGCCGAGTGCATCCAGGCCTTGACGCCGAAACGTGCATGGTTGACATGCCCCGCGCATCTCTCCCTCCCGACGACCGAACCCCGAACAAATTCCCAGAGTATCCTGCGTCCGGGGAGAACCCGTTGTCCGAAAATCGCACCGCATTCGAGAATCCGTCGGGAAGCGATCGAAGGCGTGAGACCGTTCCTCAACGTTTGTTGCCGAGTTTTCCGTCCCGTCGAAATGTTTCATTTTTGTCGTGCGGCCGGCAGGGCCTGAGTCATTCACCATCACGTCTTCCCCCACCTTCGCAATGCGGAACGACATACGGGTTACGCTTGCCGCGCAAGCAGCCATGTGGCAATGTAATTGCGCGTATTTCCGTCAGGCACATGGCGGATGAACCTGATAAAGTCTCTCTACGATTGTTATCGGCGCCACCAGATGGGAGCAAACGTTCCCCCACCTCTTTTTCGTTTGAAGGAGTTGCAATGCGATGGCTGTTAATCGGGGCAGCGATTTGCATGGCGTGCGACCGCTGTCTGGCCGAGCAACCGGTCCCTGCGCGGCCTAACATTCTGTGGCTGATCGCCGAGGATCTGGGGCCGCATCTGGGATGTTACGGAACCAAGGAAGTCGCCACACCGCACCTTGACCAATTGGCTCGCAAGGGGGTGCGCTACACCCGATTCTTTACGACAGCCCCGGTTTGTTCGCCAAGTCGATCGGCGTTCATGACGGGCATGTACCAGACCACGATCGGCGCCCACCATCACCGCAGTCACCGGGATGACGCCTTTCGACTCCCGGAAGGCGTTCGACTGGCCAGCGACTGGTTCCGGGAGACGGGCTACTTTAC
>JAYTRB010000761.1:0-7331 GCA_043746425.1 Planctomycetia bacterium | reverse complement strand
ATGGTCTCCGCTCGCCGCAGTTGCCGCTGTTTTGCGAAGCACTTTGCAAGCACATATTTACTGTGGATCACAATGACGGCATTGGCCGGCCGGCCCCGTGAAGAAGTCTCTACTGCGTCAAGCGCAAACGGCTCAGCCAGTTTAGGCTCACCCTTCATGATGAACAATTGCGCAAGAATCAGGGTGGAGTTTATTGCCCCATCTGAATTCGTTCCCAACACGTTGGCACAGACCTTGTGCGCTGCTTTCAGCCTGACTTCGGCCTCGGCAAATTTTCCAATTTCCATCTCTGCCACCGCCAGCGCATTCAGCGTCTGTGCGTAGTAGCCGTTATCAACCCCAACGAGTGCTTGCTGGATTTCCAGGTCCTCATGCAGAAGCTCCGCCGCCGCCAAATAGTTTTTCATTGTTGACTGGCACTGGGAGCTGGCCTCCAGCATACGGCACAGCACGATGTTGCCGTCTCCAACAGATTGTTTCCATTGCGAAATCGCGGCGTGGAAATTGGACACCGCCGATTTGGGCCTTCCGGCGTCCATCTGTTGCGCTGCGAGCCTGAAGGTTTTCAGCGCGTCCAATGCGGACGCTGCGTGTTCCTCATTCAATTCAGACAGACGGACGAATGCCGCCAGGTCAAGCCGCGCAATTTTCAGGTTCCAGTCATCGGCCGCCAAGTTCGCCTCAAGTTGCCCGACACATTTCGAAAAGAAGTCGCGTGCCTCATCAAATCGCCCCTCAAAGAGACTTTCGAAAGCGTGAGCCCTCAACTGCTGTGCCGCTTGCAGCGCTTTTTGCGATTGACTCGACGAATCGGCATCGGTCTCCGCAGCATTGCAGCGCGTAATCTCTGCGGCGCAATCGGCCAACAAAAAGAGCGATGCCAGTAGCAGCAACACGACCGCACGGCAGACTCCCGAAGGACGGCGACATTGCATTGCGCTGTCGGGTGAAGGAACGATCATTGGCAGCGGGCGGACGGTCGCCATCTCGACAATTGCCATGCGTCGATTGCCCTCAAGTTTTCCCGGCATCGCAGACTCCTTTCTGATCGAAGTATCAAAAACCGGGTAAGCAAGTATATAAATCCCGCATTCGTGACAAGCCCAGTTCACAGATTGTTGCAACCGCAACCGGAGTTGAGAGCAGGGAAGCGCCACCCATTAACTCAAGGAAGACTTGACAGGACGAGTGTTGTAGCTGCAAGAAGGTGTTCTGATAGCCCAGCGCGATGGACTGACGTTCCAAATCATTTGACGCAACTTTTTTCGCCATTGCACAAATGCCGCCGATTCGCCGTGCACCCGTGCCAGTGGCTCCATTCTCGCCGCGAAAGTGGTACCGTTCCTGACCGCGAATGACACGCGATAGGGTGAGTGCTCGGGAAGAGATGGCGAGCCCCGAGGTCAAGTTTGTAAGCGACCTGCTTACGTCTCCGAAGTCTGGCCGATCTGGAGATCAGAGCACGTTTCGATCGCGAAGGCGGAGCCGGTGGCCGCGGATGGCGGGGGAAGCAAACGAAAAAAGGGGACGAACGAAAAAAGAGACGCAGGTTTTTGATTGACCCAAAAAGCTGCCGCTCACGGACCGTATGCACCCAATCCTACCGCATCTGCAGCAGCCTGCAGTCGATCATCAAGCGTAGCCAGAGGCAGACCCCGCCGGAGGGCCAGTTCGAGATAGGCCGCATCGTAGACCGAAAGGTGGTGCGTCCGAGCCAGTTGAATCGACTCCTGCCATGCCCGACCGGCGGTTTCATCGTCCACGGCGATCGGCAGGGATTTCAGCAGGCCAAGGAACGTCGTCACTTTGGCTTCTGTCGCACGCTTGCGGCGCTCCCCCATCAGGAGCGCGTTCGCCACCTCCAGCGGCCAGAGTGTTGGCACGATCGCCGCGGCCGACGTCAATGAATCCTCGACGGCCTGCGCGTAATCGTCCGTTTCGTCCTCGAAGAACCAGGCCACGGTCAATGAGCAGTCCAGTACGAACGCCTCCCCTTTTGCTTTAGGCTTCTTTTTGCCCATTGCCGCCAATCCTCCCTCGGATTAAGGCCGAGTCACAAACGCCGGCCTTCGTCAATCAGATCACGGATCGTCACCCCTTTCCCGAGCGTGTTGCCACGCCGCAGGGCCTTCATTTCCCCGATCACCTGTTTCACATCCTTGCGGGCCTCGTCGGGGGGCGGAGTCAACAGCGCGGCCGGACGGCCGCGGCGAGTAATCAGGATTTGCTTGCCCCGCGCCACCTGATCGAGCAGTTCGGAGAAATGCGTTCTCGCTTCGTAATAGCTGATAGAAGTCATGAGTCCCTCACGTATCGACTTGTCTATTCGACCAGTCTACCAGCTATTCACCCTTGTTGCAAATCCCGCAATACAACCGGAAAACTGCACATGTTTCCCCGCACGGACGTGCCCCGTTACCTTGAGGAAGACGGACACACGCGGAATCGCCGTAAGGATCAAGAGCCGAATCGCTGGTGACAAAACATCCTGCGTTGATGCGGGTCCATAATGAGTGGCCCGACTTCTGCCAACGATGTGCACCCCGCCAGAATCTGCCGCAACACCGGTCTTTGCCCATCGTGAGGACTGGCCCATTTCGGGCGGCTCATTTCTGGATTTTTTGAGTTTTTTTCCAAATCTGGAAAAGACATTTCCGACAAAACTCGCTGCCATTGGTAGAATTTAAGACAGGTCGCAATGCGGCTCTGTGGAACAGCAATCGGAGTACGAGTGGACGGGAGGTCGCGCACGGTCGGATTCAACCACTTCTGAATTTGACCACGTCTGATTTGACCATGTCCGATTTAACCAGAGCAGATTAAAGGAGAGCGGGTCATGTGCATGGTCATGCTGCGTGGGGTAATCCAGGGGCGGAATGGGGACCGCGATGAGAGACTTTCAGCGCCGGGGATCAATCGGGCCCGGCAATGCATTTCTCGCTTTATGGTTCGCTCTCGCTTACACGATTCTACGTATTCTTCGCATATTCACTGCGCTTCCCAGATTTCCCAGAAAAATGCAAAACTGTGAAAGGATGATTTCTATGGTCGGTTTTGATATCTATGGATCAATTCCCGAGGGTTTCTCATAGATATCAGGTCGCGGAGGGCTGATATCTATGGGGCGCGCGATGATTTCTATGGCGGCCATGATATCTATGGCGGCTCTGCGCCAATTTTCCAGGAATTGCCCAAATTGCCAGGTCTGGGCTCGACGGCGCGGCCCGCCTGTGGGGTGGTTCTATGACAATTCGAGTGACGAATTGGTCTGCTGCCGCGCCGGTCGTGGCCGGTGCCAGGCCAGCTCGTGGCGCCGCCCAGTCAGCTGATGGTGGTCCGCGTTTTTAAATCCTAGAGCGCCTTTCAAGAACGAGTTGCCCAAAACAAAAGACGGCGAATGGCTGTTCACTTGTAGACGAGATGAATTCCGTTTGGCGACCAAGGGGGCGAACGCAAACGACACCGCGCGCGTCTCAATCGGTTGATCTCGGGCCTTCGACGGGCCTCGTGCGCTCAAGCGGTCTTGGGGGCGCAACGGGCGCAAGCAACCAGAAGTAAGCATCTGCCGATGAATTCAGGGCTCCGATCGCCCGGCAAAATTGGATTTCAGGTGTCACCCGCGATCGGGATCGTTACAATATTCCTTTACTGTCTGTGTCATCGGCCCCACGTTCGCATTCCCAAAGGTGTCGCGTGGCAAACCTTGCTTTAGATCGCTGGATCGATCGCTATGCGGCCCGTGTTCGCCTGGGAGAGTTCCTGCAACATGCGGCCGAGACCGGCGCGGCGTTCTTGTTCGCCTTTGGCGCGACGGTCCTGCTGGTAAAGCTTGTGTTTCCACAAGCGTGGCCGAACGTCCTGTGGGGGGGGCTGGGGCTGATTCCTGCGATTGGACTGGCGTGGTGGCTCGCTCAGCGGAAGCCGCGGAGCCGATGGGAATCGGTCGCCCGGCTCGATTCGGCCCTGTGCAGCGGCGGACTTTTAATGATGCTCAGCGAGCAGCCCGACGCCGAATGGGCCAAGGCACTGCCGCAACTGGAACTGGCCTGGGTGCAGGCGCTTCCGCGTGTCCGCCCGAAACGGTTTGCCAGTTTTCTGATGTTGCCCCTGCTGTTTACGGTGGGTGCCTGTTTTGTTCCCCTGCGCGAGGGAATGAGCTCCATACAGCTGCACAATACGGTCGGCCAGCAGGCCGCGCAAGAGCTCGAAGTCTTGCTCAACTCGATCGACAAAGAACAGGTCTTTGACGAAGAAGAGAAAAAACAGCTCCAGGATGAGATCGAAAAGATCGCTGACGAGACACGCCAGACCCCGTTGACCCACGAAAAGTGGGAGACGGTCGATGCACTTCGCGAACGCATGAAGGTTCGCGTCGAATCGGCGGCCATGATTACTTTGCAGGCGAGCGAAGCGGCAGCGATGCTCGCGGCCGCCGAGGGGGGGGCCGAGCTGTCTCTCGACCGGTTTGAGCAACTCGAAAAAGATCTGGGCGAAGCCCTGCAGAAGATGATGAAAAAGGGAGCCTTCGCGAAGGGCATGCCGCAAGAATTGCAGGCCGAAGTGGCGCGACTGATGAAAGACGGCAAATTTGAATTGCCCCCCGAAGGGGAAGAGCGCCAGGAACTGCTCGATGAGCTCAAGGAATTTCTCGAAGACGAAAACCGCAAGCTGTCTGACCTGCGGAAGAAATGCTCGGGCTGCAAAGGGCAAGGCGGCGAGGGGGACGAAGAAGGTGACGATGCCCTGAGCGACACCAATTCAAACGTTAATCGACCGGGAAGGGGCGGCGTCAGTCGCGGTCGTGGAGACGCCGACTTGACCTGGGGTGACGAGGCCGACAAAGAGGGGACAAAATTCAAGGAAGTGATTCTCCCCAAAGGGTTTCTCGACAAGCCGAAGGACGACATTGTTTCGATCCAGAAGACGGCGCCGAATGAAGAGTCAGCGGCCGAGTCGCCGCGGGCAACGCAGCGCGATGACGACGCGGCCGCCGGCCAGGCAACCTGGAATCGCAAGCTGAATCCGCGGCATCGAAACGCCGTGCGCAAGTACTTCGATTCCTCCAAAAAGCAGTGACGAAAAACAAATCGAAACAGACCGAACGGACACGTTGGCAAGACCCTGGCACGTGGGTTCTACGAGGAGACGGCGCTTGAGCGATCGCGATGCGTATGATTGGGCAGCGACGACGGCGGCAGCGGCGCCTCCGGCGGGCGGGCGAGAAACGAACACGCGGCCGGGGGGGGCGGGTCGAGTGCTCAGCCAGACCGAGACGCTGCATGCCAAAGAGCAGATTGATCGCTTGCTGGCCGAATTGGGGCGGGCCATTCTGGGACAACGCGAGTTGCTCGAATTGGTTGCCATTTCACTGCTGGCGCGCGGGCATTTGTTGCTCGAAGGGCTGCCCGGGCTGGGCAAGACCGAGCTCATCAAGTCGCTCTCGAAGCTGTTGGGGCTGTCGTTTCGACGCGTGCAGTTTACCCCCGATCTGCTTCCGGGAGACATCATCGGTTCGCCAATTCTTGAGGACGTAGGCGGACGTCGGCAACTGGTGTTTCACCCCGGGCCGATCTTCGCCAATCTCGTACTGGCCGATGAGATCAATCGGGCCAGTCCCAAGACGCAGTCGGCGTTGCTCGAAGCGATGCAAGAGCGGCGGGTGACAGTGCTGGGTGAAACGCATCCGCTGCCGCTGCCGTTCTACGTGCTCGCGACGCAAAACCCGATCGAGCTGGAAGGAACCTACCCCCTTCCCGAAGCGCAGCTCGACCGCTTCATGTTCAAGATCAATGTGCCGGGGGTGTCGAGCGACACGTTACAGGAAATCATTACCACCCGCAAACAGGGTGAACCTCCCGAACTCACTCAGGTTCTGTCGGGGGCTGAACTTGGCGAACTGTTCCAGAACTGCGATGCGGTGCATCTTCCTGCGGCGGTCGCCAATTACATCGCCCGCCTCGTCAGCGCGACCCACCCCGGCCGCCCCGAGGCGCCCGACGAAGTTCGCAAATTCGTCAAGTTCGGCGCATCGCCGCGAGCCGCCATTTCCCTGGCGGGAACCTCCCGCGCCGCGGCCCTGGTGCAGGGCAAACCGAATGTCGGATTTGACGAAGTTCGGCGGGTCGCCAAGAGCGTACTGGGGCACCGGCTGATTCTCGATTATGCAGCGCGTCTGGAAGGCTGGGACACCTCGAAACTCGTCGACCACCTGCTCGCCATCGTTCCGGAGATTCCTGGAACGCTGCCGGAGGATCTCAAAGTATGATGGGCCATGACGTCATGAGAGAAGTTCAGAAATGGATGTGTCGCGTATTGCTGGTTGTCTGTGCAGGAGCCTGCCAGCCGGCGCCCCTGTTTGCCGCGGGAAGCGAATCGACGCGGCGCGCGCACGATCTGCAAATCATATTCGACTGGCGCTGGGCCGGGGGGGCGAATGGCGGTTACTACCCGCTTCGCATTCGTCTGACAAATCTGGCACAGAAGCGGGCAATGCGATTTGAATTCGCCGAAATGGGAGGAAGAGACTCGCGATTGCCTACTGTGTGGCGCGACATTGTCATCGACCAGAACGCGACGCAACAGTTGACGCTGGCGATTCCGCTGGTCTCGTCGGCTACATACGGCCAACTGCGGGTTTTTGACAACGGTCGGGAGTTGAGCGATTTATCGCAGCACATCACGCTGCCTGAGGCGCAAGGAGGGGGAGCCGATCGGCCATCGCTACTCGTGATTTCGCCGTCTCCTGCAAGTGTCGTCTGCACCAGTTTTGAAACGGCCCTCGAGTCACTCTCGGCAGCCGACGGGGCATCGCCAGCGGTTGCCGGCATGTACCGCGTCGCCACGACGGGCACGCGGTCGAACGATTTTCAGGTCATTGCTCCGCAGATGCTTCCCGAATCGTGGATCGATTACACCGCATTGGATATCGTGGCCATTCCGCTGGCATCGCTCGAAACGATTCCCTCTGAAGCGCGCAGTGCGCTTCTCAAATGGACATCGGCCGGCGGAACTCTGATTGTCTATGACGTCGGTCGCCCGGCCAGTAAATCGACTGATCTTCTGCGGCTGCTCGACCTGGCTGGTCGTCCGCCGCGGTCTCAAGCATGGCTGCCGGCCGCCCCGGCACTGCAAAAACCAATCGCGATCATCTCCACCGGCGTTGCACCGGGGGGCGCGGGCATGATGATGTCGATGGGTGGTCCGGTCTCCAGTACTGGCGCGATTCCGACGCTCGTTGCACCGGGGGGGGCCGCGACAATTGCCCCGGGCGGGGCTGTGCCCGGTACAGCACCCTTGGAGGCGTTCGAATTGGCTAACAAGGCCATTTGGCC
>JAYTRB010000760.1:0-3874 GCA_043746425.1 Planctomycetia bacterium | reverse complement strand
ATGCAGAGCACAGGACGATTGACGGGAAGGTCAATGCCGGCTTCAGCGGCCACAGCTGCCGCGGCACGCGAATCAAGCACATCGAGCGCGACGGGGCGGGCCGCCGACAGAGTGAGGCGTTCGAGTGCCCGATCGATTGTCTGCAGGCCATCGAATGAAGCCCACAGCACCACCGAAGTCTCGGGGTCAGGTCGAAGCTTGAGGGTTAATTGCGTAATGACCGCCAGCGAACCTTGCGACCCGACGAGCATTTTGCAGAGGTCGTACCCGGCGACGTTTTTGACGACCCGCCCGCCCGCCTTGAACAACCGCCCCGAAGCATCGACTGCGGTGACGCCGATGACGTAATCGCGCATTGTCCCCATTCCGAAACGCCGCGAACCGCTGGCATTCGTGGCGACGACGCCCCCCAGAGTGGCGCGATGGGCTTGCGGCACGTCGATCGGCAATCGTTGACGTTCGGTCTGTAGCACCTTCGTCAACTCGTCGAATCGAATACCCGCTTCAACGGTAATCGTCATATCGCGGGCCGGGTAGTCGATGACTTTCGAGAGGTTCGTTGTACAGACTGTAATGCCCGAAAGGTCGAGGGGCCGGCCGAAATGAAATGCCGTGCGGCCGCCCGCCGGGTAGATCGAGCGCGCCGCGCCCATGGCATTCTCTTGAATCCAGCGACTCAGCTCGGTTTGCGTCGCCGGGAGGACTTCGTCAGTGGTGAAGGCGGGCGACATGGCAGTGGGTTTGGGAATCACCTACAGGGCCGCCTTCCTGCCGGGCAGCACGCGCTCAATCTGCTCCGTTCCACAAGCCCCGGCAGTCGGCAACATTTTCATGGGGCTGCACAACCCGGCAGGATTAAAGGCGTGGCGGACGCTTTCCATGACTTCGAGATCGGCCGGAGCAAAGAGCTTATTCATGAAACTGATTTTCTCGACGCCGATTCCGTGTTCGCCCGTGACACTTCCCCCCAGATCAATGCACTTGTTCAAGATCTCGTCGCTGGCGGCGAGTACGCGTTGCACCTGTTCGGCATTGCGTTCGTCGAACAGTAGAATCGGATGAATGTTGCCATCTCCAGCGTGAAAAACGTTGACAATCCGTATGTCGTGCCGAACGCCGACCGCGATGATGAAATCGAGCACTTCCGGCAACTTGGTGCGCGGGACGACTCCGTCTTGCGTGCAGTAACTGGGGCTGAGCCGGCCAATCGCACCGAAGGCCTGCTTGCGGCACTTCCAGAGCAACAGGCGCTCTTTGGTCGAATTGGCGGCGCGAACTTCACGTGCTCCTGCATTCTGGCAGAGATCTACAATCTTTCGGGCTTCCTCATCGACGGTGACTTCGAGCCCGTCGACCTCGATGAGAAGAACCGCTGCCGCGTCGAGTGGAAATCCGAAATGAAACGCCGCCTCGACCGCCTCGATGATGCCCTGGTCCATGAGTTCCAGCGCCGCTGGGACGATGCCCGCCCCGATGATGTTACTGATCGTCTGCGTGGCATCCTGAACTGAGTTGAAGATTCCCAGCATCGTGCGGAAGGCGGCCGGATCGCGCGTCAGGCGCACGATGATTTTCGTACACACTCCGAACGTTCCTTCGCTGCCGACGAAGAGCCCCGTCAGATCGTAACCGGGAACATCCTCAACCGGCCCCCCCAGTTGCACGACCGACCCGTCGGGCATGACGATCTCGGCTCCCAGAACGTGATTGACGGTGACGCCATACTTGAGAGTATGCGGACCTCCCGAATTAGTGGCGAAATTGCCGCCGATCGTGCAGGCGCCCTGGCTACTGGGGTCGGGGGCATAGTGGTATCCGCTTCCTTTGAGATGCTGCGTCAGATGAACGTTGACCAGTCCCGGTTCGACAATGGCGTACCGATCGCGGAGGTTAACTTCCAAAATCTGCCGCATCCGAGTCAGGGCAATCATCACCCCGCCCCCCACTGGCAGGCAACCGCCCGCAAGACTCGTTCCCGCGCCGCGGGGCACAAACGGAACCTGATGCACATTGCACAGCTTGACGATCGCCACCACCTGTTCGGTCGAGTTGGGAAACACGACTACGTCGGGAACGTTCTTTTCAATTGTAAAACCGTCGCACTCGTACACGAGCAACTCTTCGCGGTCGACTAGAATTCCGTCGCCGCCGACGATAGCCCGCAGCGCATCCATGAATTCGGAGGCGATGGCCGGTCGGGGAAGAACAGAACCGATGGAAGTCATGGGAATGGCAGGCTCGATCGTCGCCCGAACAGGTATTTCGGTGGGACTGGGTTTGAGAAAGTCGGCAATTGCAGAGCGGGCTAATGTCGGCGAAGTCATTTTAGGGGGGCGGCTGCCGGAATGCCATGAAACGCAGGCCCTCTCACTCCAGGAATTCTTCGCCGAAATGATCTGGCAACAGGGCTGAGCGAACAAGTTTCTCATTGGCGGGAACTTTGAGGCGCACGAGAGCGTGATGCAGCAGCTCGCCCGCAGCGGGAGCAGCGACCGAGCCGCCAAAATGCTCGCCATTGACCGACACCGACGGTTCGTCGACCGAAATCATCACCACCACGCGCGGATCATTGACCGGCGCTCCGCAGACGAATGAGCTGACATGCAGTTCGCGGGAATACAGGCCCGTCTGCGGGTCGAGCTTCTGCGCGGTTCCCGTTTTTCCGAAAATCTCATAGCCGCTGATTGCCGCTTTTTTTCCGGTTCCGCGGCTGACGACGGCCGCCAGCGCTTCGTGCCGAACCCAGTCGGCAATGTGCCGATCGACGACCGGTGAGACGATTCCTGTGCCGGCAGAATTTTCATCTCCCACTTCGCGAACCACCAGCTTGGGCGATCGCAGGGTTCCGCCGTTCGCCAGGGCCCCATAGGCGGCAACGATCTGCAGCGGCGTCGCGGCGATTTCCTGCCCCATGGGCACCGAACCGGTGGAATAGGCATTCCACTTTTTGAGGGGACGCACCCGTCCCGAGAGTTCGCCGGGCAGCTCAATGCCGGTCGGGCCGCCAAAACCGAAAGCCACGGCCGCCTGGTAAAGCCGGGCGTTTCCCATTCGCTGGCCGATCTTGGCCATTCCGATATTGCTTGATTTGACGAGAATATCAACAACCGAAAGCGCTCCGTACTTGTGATGATCGTGAAGCACCCGCCGGCCCATGTGGTATTCGCCGTTCTCACAGTTGAAAATCTCGTCATATCGAATGCAACTGTGCGCGAGACCCCATGCCACAACGAAGGGTTTGAAGGTCGAACCGGGTTCGTACATGTCGGCGATGGGCCGATTTTTCCAGGCTTCAGGCCGGGCGGCTTCGGGATGGTTCGGATCGAATGTCGGACGCGAAGCCATTGCCAGCACGTCTCCGGTCTGCGGGTCGAGGACGATGGCACAGGCCGTTTTCGGCTTCCATTGTTCGACGACAGAATCGAGGGCCCGTTCGGCATAGACCTGAATAACTGCGTCGAGAGTGAGTACGACCGTCTGCCCATTGTGCGGTGGAGTGGCCCCATCTTCGCGGACTTCGAGCACCCGTCCACGGGCGTCCTGCACGAGCTCGCGACTGCCGTCGCGGCCGCGCAGCCGGTTGTCGAGAGACTGCTCGATGCCTCCCTGGCCGCGGCCATCGATGTCGCGCATTCCCACAACCTGTGCCGCGTTCGTGCCCTGCGGGTAGATTCTGCGAAATTCATCGCGAAAACCGCAGGCGTCGGCGGGCAGCCTGAGGGCCCGGACACGATCGGCCTCTTCGTCAGTAATGCGGCGTTTGATCCACAGGAAATGTCGCTCGGGATGCGACGCAATGCGCTCGAAGAGCTGGTCGGAGTCGAGACCCAGGGCTTCTCCCAGGCTGCGGGCCAGCTGCCATCCATCGCGGATT
>JAYTRB010000759.1:0-3419 GCA_043746425.1 Planctomycetia bacterium | reverse complement strand
CCCGTGCGCACCAACGCACCTACGAGACGATCTTTCGCCATCCGGCGGCACACAATCTCGAATGGCGGGATGTGCGCTCGCTGCTCGGCGAACTGGCCGATGTTGAAGAAGAACCCAACGGCAATTTGAAGGTGACTCGAAACGGGCAGACGCTGGTTCTGCACGTCGATCGGCATAAGGATGTGGTCCAGGTCGACGAACTCCTGAAAATCCGCCACTTCATCGAGCGCTCGGGGGGGGTCGTGCCGCAACCCGAGCCCGAGGGCGCCCAATTGCTGGTGGTAATCGACCACCGCGAAGCACGTATCTACAAGACCGTGCTGCATGGCTCAGTACCAGACCGGATCGAGCCCTTTGATCCGCATGGTTTCGGGCGGCATTTGCACTACGTCGAGGACGATTCGAACGGCCAGCGTAAGCCAGAGCGCAAGAGCTTCTATGAGGCAGTCGCCAGAAGTCTGCACGGCGCGGGGCAGATTTTGCTGTTCGGCACCGGTACCGGGGCCAGCAGCGCCATGCTGCAATTGATCGACGAATTGAAGCAGCATCATCCTGACGTTGCCCGGCAGATCGTCGGCTCGCTCGCCGTTGACGAGCATCATCTTACCGAAGACGCATTGCTGGCCAAGGCCCGCGAGTTCTATCGTTCATTAGTCACGGCAGAAGTCGAATGAAACTGTGTCAAATCCGTACTTGCTCGGCCCGTGTCTGCCACCGCCTTGCAATGAGCCATGGGACGTAACGATGTTCTGAATTTCACAATTTCCAGCGAGGTCAACCAGGGCGGATGTCATTTAAAAACCGCCGCGTTTCTCATTATATGGTCTTTTTGGGCTGAGATCGCCTTGAGGAGAATCGTCATGTCGATTATACATACCGAGGCTTTGGGGGAAAACGTCGAGCCCCCGATGAAGAATGCCGAGTTCATGGAACTCATCGAGCAACTGCGCGTGACACAGGAAAAAGCCAGTGAATTGGCGTCACATCAGTTGGATCTCACAAAGCAACTCGAAGCCGCGTTCAAAGTTGCTCGCGATCTGCATCAGAAAAACGTGGCCGGGCAGACCGAGGTAGGGGGCGAAGGATAGGCGGACAGTCGCCTGCAATAGGGACACACACCGATGGAAAAAGCATTACCCGCGCTGAAGTTCAGCGCGAGCGCCGGTTTTCAGCGAGAGCTGCGAAGACGGGTCGATTCGTACTTCAAGACCACGGGGCTGGCAGAGCGAGACTGTCGGCAGATGTATCTGAAGACCGCCTGTATTCTGAGCTGGACGGCCTTGTCGTATATCGGGCTCGTTTTTCTGGCAGAAGCCTGGTGGCTGGCGTTGCCGCTGGCGATTTCGCTGGGTCTGTCGATGGCAGCGGTGGGGTTCAACATTCAGCACGACGGTTCGCACCACGCGTACTCGAAGCGCCGCTGGGTTAATTCGTTGATGGCGATGTCGCTCGACCTGCTGGGCGGCAGTTCGTATGTCTGGGCCAGGAAGCACAATGTGGTGCATCACAGTTTTTCGAACATTACGGGTCACGACGACGACATCAACATTGGTTTCTTCGGACGGTTGTCGCCACACCAGAAGCGGTTGAAGATTCACCGCGTGCAGCATTTTTATCTGTGGATCCTGTACGGCTTTCTGCCGCTCAAGTGGCAGCTCTATGATGACTTTAGAGATGTGATTACTGGCCGGATTGGCGGGCATCGATTTGCCCGGCCCACCGGCTGGAATCTGGTGACGTTTATCGCCGGCAAGATGACGTTTCTGACGCTGGCGTTCGTCATTCCATTACAGCTGCATGCGCCGTGGGCCGTGTTTTCGTTGTACGTGGCGGCATCGTTCGCCCAGGGAGTGCTGCTGAGCGTCGTCTTTCAATTGGCACACTGCGTCGAAGAAGCCGCCTTTCCGCTCCCGCAGCCAGACACCGGCCGCATGGAATCGGCCTGGGCCGTGCATCAGGTTGAATCGACCGTCGATTTCGCCCGCAACAGCCGGCTCCTCTCATGGATCATCGGGGGATTGAACTTTCAGATTGAACACCACCTGTATCCGCGAATCTGTCACCTGCATTATCCGGCGATTTCCCGTCTGGTCGAGGAAACTTGCCGGGAATTTGGGGTGAAGTACGTGGCCCATGACACGTTGCTGGCGGGCCTCACGTCGCATTTTCGCTGGCTGCGGCGCATGGGGATGCGGCCTTCCCCTCAGACCGAATAAAGGTCGCGTGCCGCCTTCATGCGCTGGTCGGGATGATTCAAGCAGGGAGCGTGGGAATGATTGACACCGTGGTGTTGCATTACTCCGAATCCGGACAGGGAACGCCCGTCATTCTCTTGCACGGCTTTCCTTTCTGCGGCGGGATCTGGCATAAACAGCAAGAGCGCCTCAGCGATCTGTATCGCATCATTGCGCCCGATCTTCGCGGTCATGGGCAGAGCCCGGCGCCGGCGGGTGTCTATGACATGCAGACGCTCGCGCGGGACGTGCTGGCCCTTCTCGATTCTTTGCAGATCGAGAAGGCCGTCCTTCTGGGGCACAGTATGGGAGGTTACGTGGCGTTGGCCGCGTGGAAGCTGGCCCCAGCGCGGTTTCTGGCACTGGGGCTGATTGATTCGCAGGCCGCCCCCGATACCGAGGAAGCGCGGTCGGGCCGCGTGAAAATGGCCGAGAAAGTGGCGAAGGAGGGGAGCCAGGCGGTGGCGACGGCCATGCTTCCCAGGCTCTTCGCACCCGCGCTGTCAACCGGCGACCCCATCGTCGAACAGGTGCGGCAAATGATTCTTAAAACGCCCGGCGCGGCGATCATCAGTTCGCTGAACGGAATGGCAGCGCGTCCCGACTCGAGCGCGATGCTGCGGACGATCAACGTGCCGATGCTGATTTTGACGGGAGACAAAGATCAGATCATTGCCACGGCCACGGCTGAGGCGATGGCGGCCCGCCTTCCGAAGGCGACGCTGGCGGTGATCGAAAATGCCGGCCACATGCCGATGTTGGAACGTCCCGAAGCGACGACGACAGCCATTCGAAAGTTTTTGAGCGACGTGGGCGAATAACGGTGAGGTCGAAGTAGCGCCGACCGGGCGGTGATGTCAATGCGGTCTGCCTGTCAATGCCGGCCTGTTAAGGATTGCCGGCGGCGATATGATGCAACGACGATTTGAGCGCGCCGTCGACTAAATTTCTCAAAAGTGAGCGACAAACCCTTGATTTTTTTTCCCCGCTTGCTACGATGCTGCTATTGAGCGAGGCGGAACGAGTTGATTGGCCGCTTAGCACAGGCCTTTGAATTGCGAAGACCACAGCCAAACTAAGTCGTCGGAAGACTAGATAGAGGGCATTTTGACCGGTCCAGATTGGACCTGCGGTCAAGGGGCTCGATAGTGAGTAAGCCGACGTGGAGGAAAACCCCCAGGGGTT
>JAYTRB010000758.1:0-12416 GCA_043746425.1 Planctomycetia bacterium | reverse complement strand
ACTATGTTGGCCACAAGCATTGTCTTCGCAGAGAAATCGCTGCGTTCGATTCAATCAGTACCATCGACGCTTGTCGACCTTTGTCGTCGGGGGCCTGCCCGCCACGAAGCAGCGGATGTTCTCGAGCAGAACCTGTGTATGCCGCTCGGCGATTTCAGGCGCGGCCCCCGCCACATGCGGCGTCATGATGACGTTTGGCATCCTCCACAAGGGGTGCTCGGCCGGCAGCGGCTCAATCTCGAATACATCCAGCCCCGCGCCGGCAATTAACCCTTCCTGCAAGGCCTGGGTCAGATCGGCCAGGTCGACGATCACGCCTCGTCCGATGTTAATCAGAAACGCCGAAGGCTTCATCTGCTCGAATTCGCGGCGCCGGAAGAGCTTGTACGTCTGGGGAGTATGCGGGGCGGCGATCACGACGTAATCGCTGACAGAGAGCAGGTCGCTGAGCCGCGCTGAAGGCCAGACTTCACAAACGTCGGGCACCTGGGCAACTGAGGGATCGATGGCCACGACTGTCATTCCCAGAGCGTAGGCGCGGCGCGCGATTTCACTGCCGATCTGGCCGGCGCCCACCACACCGAGAGTCGCCCCTCCCAGGCGACGGTGGCTGTGGTCGATGGCGCTGGCAACTCCCGGACCTGTGAGGAAGTCAGATCGTGCTGTTTCGCCTCCCACCGCTCCCCATTTCTGATTTGCCTGCTGGCGCACGTAGAGGTGAAAGTTACGCGCGAAGCACAGCACAAATCCCAGGACATGATCGGCAATCACGTCCGAGAACAGTCCGCGCATGTTGCTCAAGACGCAGGCATGCTCGATGAGTTCGGGAAAGAGATAATGCTCGAGGCTGGCGGTGGGCGACTGCACCCACTCCAGCTGCCTGGCCGCTGCCAGAAGTGCAGGAGTGATCTTTCCGAAAAAGGCGCGGGCCTCAACGATTTCGGCGCGGGCCTCGTCGGCGTCGCCGGCGTTGACAACGCGCAGCGGGCCGGCCGCATCGCGAATCCGCACGAGACGAGCTTCATCGACCGGCGGATGGATGACAAGTTTCATACAAGCGCGATCCTGGAAACGAAAATTGTTCGCGATCTTTTAAGCGGCACTTCGTCACGGCCTTCGAGCACGAAGTGAAATTCAAATTTTATTGCTTGCTCTTCTCGCAGTGGTTGGTAAGAATGAGTCGCCGTCGGTCTCTTCCGGCGCAGATTTCAAATCATCATTTCGATTTGAGAGGTTCTCAGATGAATATCGTTTCCCGTCGTGAGAACGAGGGATTGGTCATTGGCGAAGATATTTTCGTCACCGTTCTGCAGATCCGAAACAATTATGTGCGCTTCGCGATTTCCTGCGCGCGATTGACGCCATCGTACTGGGAAGAAACCTTGTTCTTCTCTTCCGAAGAGGCCCCCGCAATATTGGAGCCCCCCGCAATATTAGAGCTCAGTGCGGCCCGCTTCTGATTCCATGTCGCTGGCCGACAACAACTGACGACGCATTGCCCGTGTCGGCACAGCCCGTGTTGCCCGTGTCGGCACAGCCCGTGTTGATAGACACGCAGTTCGCGAGATGCTGCATATACGCGATGTCTGCGGTGCCGGCTTACGGCGACTTCTGCCGGTCGCGGCGACCGGAAAAAGCCGACCGAAAAAAAGCGGAGATGGTTCACAGCCTTTTTCAATGATCGGGGCTTTCGCGGCCTCAAGACGCCGCAGATCTAGTCGAGAAGAAGTCGGAAAGTTTAAAGGCTGCGAACATAGACGGCCCTCGGCCTTTTGAGTTTCACCATTTTGACATTGGAATTGCCTTAGGAATTCGTCGTACTCACTTTGTCGTTCTCAAACGTGGCTGTGCGACGCATCCGGGAATTCGCCTTTCTGCACCTCGGCAATATACTGCTCGATTGCCTTTGTCGCCTGCTCTGAGAAGTTCGTAAAGGCCTTCACGAATTTCGGCCGAACGCCTCCTGTCAGCCCCAGCATGTCCTGAGTGACGAGCACCTGGCCATCGCATTCGGGGCCGGCTCCGATTCCAACCGTAGGAATCGACAGTGCTGCCGTAATCGTCTGGGCGATGCTGCGCGGAATGCATTCCAGGACAAGCGCGAAGGCCCCTGAGCTTTCGGCGTCGCGCGCATCGGCGAGCAACTGTGCTTCGTCGCGCTGAATCTTGTACCCCCCCAGCTTGAGCACCGACTGCGGCTTTAGCCCTACATGGGCCATCACGGGAATGCCGGCCGCCGACAGGGCTGCGATCGTGGCTCCCTGATTCCCCCCCGCCTCAAGCTTCACCGCCTGCGCGCCTGTACGTTTGATGATCGCGCCGGCATTTTCGACAGCCAGCGCCGGACTGATCTGAAACGTCATGAAGGGCATGTCGACAATCACCATTGCCCGGCGAACGGCGCGGACCACCATTTCTGCATGGTAGATGATCTCGTCGAGCGTCACCGGCAACGTCGTCGCCTTACCCTGAACCACCATCCCCAGACTGTCTCCCACGAGAATGGCATCGACACCTGCAGCATCCAAAAGACCCGCCCACAGATAATCGTACGCGGTTAAGACCGTCAACTTTTGTCCGCGTTTCTTCGCTTCGACGAAACGGGGCACCGTCATCGGACGGTTTCCCGGTGAACCAGTATCTGCCACAGGCTGAGCCGACATGAATTGCCTTTCCACAGAGCCAAGACAACCGACCGACATTCGGCGGTGGCTGACACAGTTCCGCCGCGCGGCAACCGCGTGTCAGCGCGCCGCTTGCGATCGGAAAGCCGCATTTCTTTTACAGGAAACACGCGATTCCCTGGAATGACATGATAGCAATTCCGGGTCTGCTCCAACACGGCCGCCGCGTGGTCGCGCTATTTCTGTGCCTGTCGGCCGTCGGCGCGACAAAACCTGAGTGGGTTTTCTCAGGTTGCGAACTTCAGCAATGATTGATCGGCCGGTGCTGGAAATCGCCCGTCAGGAATCGGCAGTCCACTGTGATCCGATAATTCGTCAGCCACGGCGCTCAGTGCGAGGCTGACCGAAACATCCCCCAGCCAGTCTGGCGTGAACACTTCGACTCGGTTGCGTCCCGAGCGCTTGGCACGATACAGAGCGACGTCGCTGCGATGCAGCAATGTGTCGAGGTCGGCTGGCCCTCCGCCCTCGTCGACCGCGACGCCGGCACTCATCGTAACCGCCAGCGTGACACCCCCTACTGCAAATGCCGTGCGAGAGACAGCGGCGCGGATCCGTTCGGCTTGCCTGGCAGCGTCGTCACGTGTACAGCCCGGCAGGACGACGAGGAATTCTTCACCTCCGTACCGGCCGATTCGGTCGTAATCACGAAGCTCCATTTTTAATCGTTCGGCGACCTGCCGTAGAACACTGTCTCCGACGGCATGCCCGAATGTGTCATTGACCAGTTTGAAGTGGTCGATGTCGGCCAGGACGATGCTGGTGGGGGCTCCTTCCCGGCTGGCGCGCGACAGTTCCTGGGTCAAAAAATCATGAACGGCCCGACGGTTCCACAGTTCGGTGAGCTGATCATGCATGGCCTGCTGTTTGAGAGCCCGGCACGCCTCGAATAAGCTTTCCTGGAGTTCGACAATGCGGCAGCCTGCTCGTAACCGCAGTTGCAACTCGGAATGATCTACCGGTTTGCAGAGATAATCATCGGCTCCCGCCTGCAAACCTGTAATGATGTCGTTCTGTGCCGTCTTTGATGTCAACAATAGAATGTAGGTGTATCGATCGCGCGCCAACTGTCGCTCGGCCTGACAGATCTCGATGCCGTCCATGCCCGGCATGACCCAGTCGAGAATCGCCAGTTTGGGCGCATCAGGCTGAGACAGCAAGCGCCAAGCTTCGCTTCCGTCAGTGGCGGCCTGAACGTGATAGCCCCACCCCGCCAATGTCTTTTCAAGACGGCGGAGACTGACCGGATCGTCATCGGCGATCAAAATCTTCATGCGAAACCGGCCCTGAGATACGACTGCATTATGTCTGCCAGATGTTGCACTTCTTTCTGGACGGCCTCGAACTCGCACTGCGCGTCTGCCGTTCGAGAAGCATTGGCCGATTGTTCCAGCGTGCGGGCCGCCCCGTATGCCGGTCCAAAGCCAAAATTGCCCACTGTTCCCGCAATCTTATGTGAGCCACGAGACGCCCGTCGCATATCACCTTGCTCCAGCCCCTGCCGCACCTCGTTCAACATTTCCGGATAAGACGTGAGAAATACGTCGATCAATTCCCGCAACAGCGATTCATCGCCCCCGAGATCTTCAACGACGGCCCGCCAGTCGACTTGTACTGTTGTCTGCGGCTCGGCCGCTGGCGGGTCTGCACTGCGGGAATCGGTGCGATCTTGCATATCGATTGTCTCCGCCTCACGCTTATGCGGCAGAAATCATGAGGAATGACTGTCAAAACGCTTTCGTTCCAAAGCATAGGTCACATCCCGCACCCCACAAGCGAAATATCGGTGGGAGCCGAGATAGACCAGAAAGCCGTAAGATTCGGAGCAGTGGCATGCTCGCACGAATCACCGCAAATTCGCTCAGCTCAGCTGCAATCGATACCGGCAGGAAATCCGTCACAATCAGCAGCGAATTTTCCTGTGCCGTCGATGATCAACGGGGCTCACCGCAGAAAGAACGGCATCAGATCGCATCCGCGGTTGAATACCAGCGACGACGCGGCCGCCGATTTCTCGTCATACGCCTGGGCGGCATCGGCAACAATTCCTGAGCCGCACATCGCGAACGGGACGTGGCCATAGCTGTGCGTCTTGGTCCGCAGAAATGTGGGATGATCTGGTGAAATAAGAATTCGGTAGTCGCCCTGGCGGCGCAGGTGCGCATGCAGGGGGCCGACAATGTCGCGGTCGATACGCTCCAGCGCCTCAACCTTCGCCGCCGCGTCTCCTTCGTGCGAGGCCTCGTCTGTGGCTTCAACGTGAACAACAACAAGGTCGGCATCTTCCACGGCGCGAATCGCGTATTGTCCCTTGGCGGCGTAATCGGTATCGAGATATCCGGTCGCGCCGGGAACGTCAATGTTTTTCCACCCCAGCAGTGCCGCGATACCGCGCAAGAGATCGACTGCCGTAATCATCGCTCCGGTCCTTCCGAAGCGCTGCTGAAAGGATTCGAGCGCCGGCCGCTGCCCCAGCCCCCACAGCCAGATCTGAGTCGCCGGAAGTTCACCATCGGCAAGCCGCGCCTGGTTTTCGACAGACCGCGCCAGAATGGGGAGGCTGCGCTGCATCATCTCGCGCAGCCAGTCACCTCCAGGGCCATGGGGAAGATGTGCGGCCACCGGCTGGTCGGTCAAGTCGTGAGGCGGAGTCGTTTGCGTTTCTCTGCCAAAGGGGGCCCGGCGGCGGCGATCGTGCTGTCCGATTGTCTTGTCGGCAGCCCCTGTCGTACCGTAAGCCCGGTACAACAGCAGATTGCGATAACTGACTCCGGAATGAAACTCCAGCTCGCTGCCAGCCAGTGCGCGCTGCAAGTCATTGATGAGCCGCGCAGCCAGATCAGTGGGAATTTGCCCGGCCGTGAAACTGATCATCACCCCTTCCTGAATCGTGACGAAATTGCAACGAATCGCCCAGTCGTCGGGTTGCAGTTCGATTCCCTGTGCGGCCGCTTCGAGCGGAGCACGGCCGGTGTGATACTTGAGCGGGTCGTAACCGAACAGGCTCATCGTCGCCACGTCGCTTCCCGAGGGCATTGAGGCTGGCACATTGTCGGCCCGTCCAACGATACCACAATGCGCAATTTCATCCATGTGGGGCGTATAGGCGGCCTGCAGCGGAGTACGATTTCCGAGCGAAATCTGCGGCTCGTCGGCACAACCGTCGGGAATGACCAGCGCGAATTTCGTCATGGATTTATAGTTTGCGATTTTAAGTCGGATGTCGATTTGGGAATCTGAATCTCAGAGCCGCAAGCGGCCACCTGGCCTGCCTGCGACAAACCAACCGCATTTCACAACAATGGGCAGCGAAGGGCGACCGCGACAGACTCAATGGCGCCTTCAATCGGCAATGGGCATTCGCACGTGCGGGGGGGTAATCGAGGTTAGACGCGACAGCTCTCGTTCGGCTTGCTGCACATGCCCCATGGTCGTGCGGTGGGTCATGATCACCAGCGGGACGACGCGCTTCTCGCCGTTTTCACCGAGGGACGTTTCGGAGGCTTCGTGCTGAATGACCGACGCGAGACTGATGTTGTTGCGACCCAGGATGTCGGCGATGTCGGCCAGCACATGGGGGCGATCGAGAACATTGAACCGCAGGTAAAAACGACTGACGATGTTCTCGCGCGGCTGCAATACATAAGGCGCCGGCTCACGCCAGATTTCGAGCCGCGGAAAAGTCAATCGCGTCCGTCCCACGATCGTGTCAATCAGATCAGCCACGACGGCTGAAGCGGTCGGCATCTGTCCGGCTCCCGGCCCCGAGTACCACGTCTCGCCGACCACATCGCCAGTCAGCCGAATGGCGTTGAACGCGCCATGCACCGCGGCCAGTGGCGTGTGGTGTCGAACCAGCGTCGGTTGCACATGCATTTCGAGCTGACCTGCCACCAGCCGCGACACGGCCAGCAGCTTCACTGTATAACCCAGTTCTGCCGCATAGGTCAGATCCGACAGTTCGAGCGTATCGATTCCGTTGCGTGGAAACGCCGCCAGCGGCGCCTTGACACCGAACGCCAGTTGCGTGAGCAGCACCAGTTTCTGAGCAGCGTCGGTGCCATCAATGTCGAATGTGGGGTCTTCTTCGGCATAGCCCAGCTCCTGGGCGCTTTTCAGAGCCTGGCTGTATGGCCAGTTCTCGCGAACCATCTGTGTAAGAATGTAGTTGCTCGTGCCATTGAGAATGGCGGCGATCGAAGTAATCTGATTTGCGGCCAGGCATTGCCCGACCGTGGCGATGATCGGAATTCCGCCGGCGACAGCGGCCTCGAAGGCGATCGTCCGCCCGAGTTCGCGGGCGCGCGCGAAAAGCTCGCTGCCGTGCTCGCACAACAAGGCCTTGTTGGCCGTTACCACATCTTTGCCCGCATCCAGCAGATCGAGCATGATCTCACGGGCGGGGTGAATTCCTCCGACGAGGTGTACGGCGATTTGCACCTCGCGATCGCGAACCACGCGCTGCAAGTTGTCAGTCACAAGTCCCGTCGGCAACTCAACTCCACGCGCCTTCGCCAGATCACGCACGACGGCATGCCGCAACCGCACACCGCGCCCGGCCCGACGGGCGATGCGCTCGGGCTGATCGACGAGCACACGGGCGACTCCCGTCCCGACGGTTCCCAGACCGACAATGGCGACAGAGACGGGGTCTTGCATGCAGTAATCCTGAAGTAAGGTACGGTTAACGGCGCGCACCGAATGCGGTACAATCATTGCGGAAGCATACAAATTTATGCAAACGACCCTGCCAACACAATCGGAAATCGCAGAAGTGCTCAGGCGGGTCGGTAATTTGAAGTCGGCGATGTGGCAAAGGGTTGAAAATGACAATTACAAATACATCCCGGCAACTCCGCATCGGTGCCGTGAACTACCTCAATTCCAAGCCCCTGATCGAGGGGCTGCCCGGGCTCGCGCCCGACGCCGAGCTGGTGCTCGATTTTCCCAGCCGGTTGGCCGATCGATTGTCGCGCGGAACACTCGACGTGGCCCTCGTGCCCTCGATCGCCTGTCTGCTTGAGCCCGATTACGAAGTACTCTCAGATGCCTGTGTGGCGGCCCGCGGACCAGTGCTGAGCGTCAAGCTGTATTTCCGCAAATCGCCGCGATCAATCCGCCGCCTGGCGCTCGATGCCGGCTCGCGAACAAGTGCCACTCTCGCGAGAATTCTGCTCGCCGAGCGATTTGGGATTCACCCCGAACTGGAGCCGCTTCCGCTCGACCGCTCGACCGCCGGAACCGACGCCGACGCGGTGCTGCTCATCGGTGATCGGGCCATTCACCCACCAGACGAAGTCTTTGTTCACACCTGGGATCTGGGCGAGGAGTGGACGAACTGGACGGGCCTTCCGTTCGTATTTGCCATGTGGGGTACGCAAAAAGGAACTGATCTGGGTGATCTGGCAAACGTGCTTTCGGCAGCTCGCGATCTGGGAGTCAAGAACTTGCCCGCGATCGCCCGCCGCGAAGCGCCTTTGCTCGGGCTGTCTGAGAAAGTGACCATTGATTACCTGACCAAGAACTTGTATTACCGACTAGGGTCGGCCGAGCGCGAAGGGCTTGCCCGGTTTCACCAGCTCGCCGTCAAACAGAAGATTGCTCCTGAAGGAATCGACCTTGTCTTCCGACATTGCGCCTGTGCTTGAAAAAGCGATTGCCGGTGCGCGACTGAACCCCCATGAGGGACTGGCGCTGCTCGAATCGAATAATCTGGTCGCCATGGGACAGGCGGCCGACGCCGTCGCCCGCCGCCTGCATCCCGAGCCGTACCGCACCTACAACATCGACCGCAACATCAACTATACGAACGCCTGCACGGCGGTGTGCGACTTCTGCGCCTTCTACCGACCGCCTCGGCACGACGAGGTGTATGTCCTGCCGCGCGAGGTGCTGCTCAAGAAGATTGAAGAAACCGTCGCGGTGGGAGGCGACCAGATACTCATGCAGGGCGGGTTGCATCCTACGCTCGAACTCGAGTGGTACGAAGATCTGCTGCGCGACATCAAGCGGCACTTTCCACAGGTCAATATTCACGGCTTCAGCCCCCCCGAGATTCATCACTTCACCAAGATCAGCCGCCAGCCGCTCCGCGAAGTTCTAGTCCGTCTGAAGCAGGCGGGCCTGGGAAGCCTTCCCGGCGGCGGGGGAGAGATTCTCGTCGATCGGGTCCGGCGGGAAATGACCCGTGGCAAAGTGCTCACCGACGACTGGCTGAACGTGTGCCGCGTTTGGCACGAGTTAGGAGGCCGATCGTCGGCAACCATGATGTTCGGGCACATCGAAACCCTGGCCGAGCGCATCGAGCACTTCGAGCGGGTCCGCCAGCTGCAAGATGAAACGGGTGGTATCACCGCGTTTATCTCGTGGACATTTCAACCCGAAAACACGGCAATGTCGCATATTCAGCCGGCGGGAGCATTTGAGTATCTCAAAACACAGGCGGTCAGCCGCTTGTATCTCGATAATATTCAGAATATCCAGTCGTCGTGGGTCACTCAAGGAGAACAGATCGGACAGATCGCCTTGTTTTTCGGGGCCAACGACATGGGAAGCCTGATGCTCGAAGAGAATGTCGTATCATCGGCCGGTACGGTTCATCACCTGTCACTTGAGTCCATTCGGCGGTGCATCCGCGAAGCCGGTTATATTCCTCGTCAGCGAAACGTTTTTTACGAATATATCGACAAGGCGCCGGATGCCGACGAGACGCAAAGTGTCGAGAATCCCGCCCGGGTCGGGGCGGCAACCGGGGGATAATTTCTCGTCACATGCCAAGCCCGCTGAAACGGCCTGTCGTGTGGTATGCTGTCATGCCCCAATGCACAGCGACGTCTGGTCGCGGCGTAAAAGAACTCGGCGGGGCAAGTGACCGGCATCCGTCATCTTTGCCAAGACGGCAGCCTGTCAATACGAATCATACTGCCGTCTGTTCTGTCATCATCAAAGTCCGCCCATGATTCACGTCGAGCGGTTGACGAAAGGCTTCTGCGACCTGCGCCGCGGGACCATCATGGCTCTCGACCATGTCAGTTTCGACGTGCAGCCCGGAGAAATCTACGGATTGCTGGGCCCCAACGGGGCCGGCAAGACGACATGCCTGCGAATCCTCAGCACCGTGCTGCGCCCCACCGACGGGCGGGCGACGATCGCCGGGTACGATGTCGTCGCTCATCCCGCCAAGGTTCGCGCGTCGATCGGCTTCATGTCGGGAAATACGGGCATTTACGATCGCATGACGGCATGGGAACTCGTCGAATATTACGGTCGCCTGTATGGCATGACCGAAGACCGGCTGCAGCCGCGACTCGACGAACTGTTTACAACGCTGCAGATGCAGGACTTCCGCGATACGCTGGGGGCGAAGATGTCGACGGGTATGCGGCAGAAAGTGTCGATCGCCCGCACGATTATCCACGATCCGCCGGTAATGATTTTCGACGAGCCCACCTCGGGGCTTGACGTACTCGTGGCCCGCGCCCTTTTGAAAACGATCGCGTCGCTCAAGGACCAGGGAAAATGTATCATTTTCTCTACCCACATCATGCGCGAAGTCGAGAAGCTTTGCGATCGAGTCGCCATCATTCATAAGGGTCGCATTCTGGCTGAGGGAACTGTCGGCGAACTCCAACAGCGCTACCAACAGCCCGACATTGAAGAGCTGTTTTTCGATCTCATTTCGAAATGTGATGACGAGACAGCGGTGCCGGCATGTTGAACGTGAGAAACGTTTCGCTAATCTTTCAGCGCGAGGTTCGCGATCAGCTCCGCGATCGGCGCACGCTGTTTATGATTGCGGTATTGCCCCTGCTGCTGTATCCGGCAATGGCCCTGGGAATGCTGGAACAAAACCTGGTCTTCCGGCAGAAACCTCGCGCCGTCGTCATTCTGGGCGCCGAGCACCTTCCAGCCGAGCCGGCGCTGCTGGAGGGCAACGGCTTTGTTCAACGCTGGTTTCCCAGCGGAACCGACGCCGGCCTGTTGGTCGTCATTACCGACGAGCCCGGTTCAGCCGCGAGCGCCGTTAAGATCGACGGTGGACTGAATGCGCCCCTGCTGCTGCAAAGCGCCCGCGAGATTCGCGACGTGCTGCACACCGACCCGCGCCGGGCAGGCGAGATTTTCGGCGCCAGCGGCCTGCAGGCGCTCGTCATAATGCCTCCTGATTTCGGCAAAAACCTCGCTGCCGTCCGCGAACAGCTCACGCAACGGCACGCCGCGGTTGGTGTCGCCACCACTTATCCGCGGCCCGAGATTATCTACAACAAGGCTGACGAGAAGTCGCTTCTTACCTTCGACCGCGTCTCAGATGTGCTCGAACAATGGGAGGTGACGATTCTCGAAGACTGGCTGCGACTCTCAGAACTCGACAAGAACTTCACTCATCCTGTGCTCTCAAAGCCCGTCAATGTGGCCCTCAGCGAACAACTGGCTGCCAGCGCCTGGAGCAAGATGTTTCCCGCCCTGCTCATCATCATGTCGCTGACAGGGGCCTTCTACCCGGCCATCGACCTGGTGGCCGGCGAGAAAGAGCGCGGCACGATGGAGACACTTCTCATTTGTCCGGCGACGCGAACAGAAATCGTGCTGGGCAAGTTTTTTACCGTGATGCTCTTCAGTTGCACGACCGCCCTGCTGAACCTGGCCAGCATGGGGCTGACTGGCAAGCAGGTCTTCGGTCGAATGCCCACCGGGGCCCTCGCTGGAGCGGGAAGTCTCGCCTTTCCGCCGTTCTCGGCTTTGGTTTGGGTGGTGCTGCTGTTATTGCCGTTGGCAGCCCTGTTCAGCGCCTTGTGCCTGGCCCTGGCCACGTTCGCCCGCAGCAGCAAAGAGGGGCAATACTACCTGACGCCGCTGCTCATGGTCACTCTGGGGCTGACGATGGTCTGTCTGTGGCCGGGCATCGAGTTGACGCCGCAATACAGTGTGCTCCCCATCGTCGGCCCGGGACTGTTGCTCAAGGGGCTGCTGCTCTCGCCTTTAAATTCGGGGGGGCTGTACGTATATGTCGCACCGGTACTGGCGACATCGTTGGGCTACAGCGCCCTGGCCCTGTGGTGGGCCATCGATCAGTTCAATCGCGAAGAGGTGTTGTTTCGCGAGGGAGAACGATTTGAACTGCGATTGTGGGTGCAGCACCTCTTACGCGATAAGGAGCCCACCCCGACTTTCAGTGAAGCTGGGTTCTGCTTTGTCCTACTCATGCTCTTGCAGTTTTTCGCCATGCCCCATCTGCAGGAAAAGATCTTCCTGGGCAACCCGAACGACCGGGGTGCGATGATGATGAAGCTGATGATCGTGCAGCAACTGGCGATTGTTGCCACTCCCGCTCTGATGATGGGGATCATGCTGACGACCAGCGTGCGCGAAACGTTTCGGATCTACTGGCCCGGCTGGAAGATGCTGGGCGCCGCCTGCCTGCTTCCCGTGGTCCTGCATCCGTTGTCGGTCGAACTCCTTTCTAACATGCACTGGTTCTTCGGTGAATTGCCCCAGCAAATCAAGCAGGCGCTGGCGCCGATGGCCGACGCCACGCAACCGTTGTGGTTCGTTCTCTTGACATTCGCCGTGGCTCCCGCGATTTGCGAAGAAGTCGCCTATCGCGGGTTTATGCTTTCCGGATTCGGCAGGCGAGGGCGCGTCGCGCTTTCTGTGGGGCTTTCGAGCGTCTTGTTCGGCATGATGCACATGATTCCCGAGCAAGTTTTTCACGCATCATTGCTGGGTCTGGTT
>JAYTRB010000757.1:0-3715 GCA_043746425.1 Planctomycetia bacterium | reverse complement strand
CCGGGAGGTCCGCACGGGCTCGAGGCCGGTGAATGGACCGACGACACGAGCATGGCCCTGGCACTGGCCGACAGCATCGCGTCGGTCGGCTGGGATTTGAACGACCAGGCTCGGCGTTACGTTCGCTGGTGGAGACATGGCGACTATTCCGTCAATGGCCGCTGCTTTGATATCGGCCTGACGACTCGATCGGCCCTCAGCAAATTCGAACGCCTGAACGATGCCCGCCAATCTGGCGATTCATCGGAACGCGCCAGTGGAAATGGTTCCATCATGCGTCTGGGGCCTGTGGCGATCCGCTTCGCCGATCGTTTCCCCGACAACCTCGTCGAGCTGTCGCGGTACGCGGCCGAATCCAGCCTGCCGACACATGCCAGTCCGCAATGTGTCTCGGCCTGCCGGTATTTGGCCTTGATCCTGTGCGGTCTGATCCAGGGCATCGACCGCGACGCCGTTCTTTCTCCACGATGGAAACCGCTTTCACGACTGCGCGCCATTGAACCGCTCGATCGGGCTGTCGATGAGGTCGCCAGTGGCAGTTTTCTCCAGCGCCAGCCTCCCGAAATCGCCGGTTCAGGGTACGTCGTCAAGAGCCTCGAAGCCGCGCTGTGGGCCTTCTGTACCGCGACGACTTTTGAAGAGGCCGTCTTGCGTGCCGTCAACCTGGGCGATGACGCCGATACGACCGGCGCCGTTTGTGGTCAGATTGCAGGGGCCTTCTGGGGCGAGGATGGAATCCCTGCCGCTTGGCGGCAGCGACTGGCGCGCCACGATTTGATCGAGCCGGTTTTGAATCGCCTGTTGCTGCGCGGCGTCTATGAGGCGACCGACTTCTGGGTCGATGATGCCCCGGGGGGCGCGTTCAAAATTCGTTGCGGCGAGAGGTGCCAGGCAGTCGATCATTTGCTGGCGAGCGCCGGCGTCAATGACTGGGTCTACATCACGTCCTGCAACCCGGCGTCGCGCCCCTTGTCTGATGAGGAAAATGGCCGCCACATGGTCGAGCTTGAGGTGCGGCTGAAAGACTTTTCGTGCGTGGTCTATCATGGCCGAGGGGCTGGTACGGTCGGCGATTGGCCACCCGAACCGAGCCTGCTGGTTTTAGGTCTGAGCGAAGACCGTGGTCTGGATCTGGGTCAAGAATTCGGCCAGGCAGCCATTGTCGTCGGAGAGCGCGGCGAACCTGCCCGATTGGCGTGGCCGGGGGCAAGTTTTGGCCACTCGCCGACCCATCGGTAATGGCTGTGCCGCGCAGAGATACAACAGAGGGCTGGGGCGGGAGCTTTAAGAATGTATGACATCATCGGAGATATCCACGGCCATGCCGACGAGCTGATTGAGCTCCTCGAACGGATGGGCTATGACCGCCGTCGGGGTTACTACTCGCACCCGACGCGCACGGCCGTTTTCGTTGGCGATTTTATTGACCGGGGGCCGCAAATCGCAGAAGTGCTGCGAATCGTCCGCCCGATGATCGACGCCGGCAGGGCGCATGCCGTGATGGGAAACCACGAGTTTAACGCCATCGGCTACCACACTCGCGATCCAGGCGACGGCGACAACTTCTTCCGCCGGCATGACGAAAAGAATGTTCGGCAACACATCGCGACGATCAGACAGCTCACGGCTGACGAGCTGCATGAGACAATCGAATGGTTTCGGCAGCTGCCGCTGTGGAAGGATCTCGACGGAATCAGGGTCGTCCACGCCTGCTGGGATCGCGACGCAATCGGCGTCATCGAAAAAGCAATCGTCGAACACGGTCGCCTGACGACCAGATTCATGCAGCTTGCCAGTCAACATCAATCGACACTCTACACCGCCGTCGACAACACTCTGAAGGGCAAAGAGATTTCCCTGCCTGTCGGAATTTCTTTCAAAGACAAGGATGGCCAATCGCGCACGAAAACTCGCGTTAAGTGGTTCGCGAATCCCATGGGGATGACTTTCAGAGAATATTCGCTCCCACCGCGGCGCATCATTCCAGACAATTGCGTGCCCGAGGGGCTGGCCGCCACTCCGTATTCGTCAACCGAGCCGCCCGTCTTCTTCGGGCACTATTGGCTGAATTCGATTCGGCCCACTGCACTCGGCCCAAATGTGGCATGCGTCGATTACAGCGTCGCCCGCGGCGGAGATCTGTGCGCCTATCGCTGGTCTGGAGAACGAATTCTGTCGGACGAGCACTTCGTGTGGATTGCTGCTCGAAAGAGGCGGTAAAAAATTGCCCCCTCTCGAAATCGGCAGGACAGGGGGCATGCATCGACCTCAAAAAGCACGAACCATTCGCCAGGGGGAGAGCCGTTGCACCTATGCGGCAAGACTCGGCTCGACGAGTTTCGTTCCACAAATTAATGCGGTATAACACTTCAGAATTGACTGCTCGACACTCGACTTCAAAACGCGGTAATGTTTTGCCGCACTTCGGCGGTCGCATACCTGCTGGACATCATTACTGGTTTCCCCAAGGTGTTGAGGCGGCGCATAGAAGGGGTGATGAACCATGTCTGACGGTGACGAGAGCCTCATTGAGTCGCCTGAGCCTCCGCGGCCCCCGCAGATTGGGCTTGCGCTGCCTGTAGCGGCACTGGTCCTCCCCGTTGTCGCCGGGTGCGTCCTCCTCTTCGGCACATCCTTTGGTATGGCTCTGGCCATCAGTGCGGTCGCGGTGGCCGGCTCGTCACTGCTGATGGCAATTGATGCCGCCCGCCTCGGACGAATGGACTTGAAGGGCCGACAAAGGGAATCTGCCGGGCTGTTATTTCTGGGAATGTGCCTGTTGTGGATCGTTGTCTACCCCCTGGCCTTCTTACGGCGCAGGCAATTTGGTGGGCCGAGGCTTGCAATTCCGGCCCTGCTCGTCGCTCTCTTCTTTGTCGGCGGTCCACTTCTTCGAGCGGTGCTTATATCCCCTGACCTGCCGGCCTGCGACAGCCGGGAAGTTGTGCCGCTGCTCGAGCAGGTAATTCGCAGCACGACCGCCGGAGCAAAAGCCCGATCCATCGACGGCCACCGCGAGGTCAGTTATGACCAAGGGGCCGGTCGTCGGCAAGGTCAGTGCGTCGTACACACGGAGGGTGGGGATATCGTTGTCAACTACCTTGTGCAATGGCGGGATCGCGACAAGGCGCTATTTGAAGTTCACGTCCCGCCGGCCGGCCTGCCGGCCTGCGACAGCGGGGAAGTTGTGCCGCTGCTCGAGCAGGTAATCCGCAGCACTCCCGCCGGAGCAAAAGCCCGATCCATCGACGGCCACCGCGAGGTCAGTTATGACCAAGGGGCCGGTCGCCGGCAAGGTCAGTGCGTCGTACACACGGACGGTGGGGATTTCGTTGTGAACTACCTTGTGCAATGGCGGGATCGAGAGAAAGGCCAGTTTGAGGTGCGAATCACCCTGTAGAAACACCAGTTCGGCCCAACCAGGTGCTGCAGCAGGAATTAAAAGAGAGACAAGAGGTGTCAGGCGGCGAACGACAAAAAGGGGACGGACGGACGAAAACGGAACGCGGCCGTTGTTTCGGCAATTATGACGGCGGCGCGTCTTTTCGCGGCCGTCCCCGTGCCCGGAGAGGCCAGTCGATGCCCAACCGACGGGCAATTCGTTTTTGCCAGGCGGGCGAGCCGAAGGGACAGTCGCGGCGGATCGCTTCGCGCACGGCGTCGACCTCGGCCTTGCTCTGGGGGGCGTTCACGTAGTTTTTCCAGCGCGCCGGTT
>JAYTRB010000756.1:0-2675 GCA_043746425.1 Planctomycetia bacterium | reverse complement strand
TTCCAGGAGCTTTCGATCGTGTTCAAGAAGGTGGCAGTCATTGGCGTGACCGGGGCGGTGGGGCGAATCATGCTCCAGCTTCTGGCAGAACGCAATTTTCCGGCGCAAAGCTACATGTTTCTTGCTTCCGCCCGCAGCGCCGGAAAGCCACTGGAATTCCTGGGAAAAACGTGGACGATCGAGGAATTGCGTCCGGAAGCCTTTCAGGATTGCGATCTGGTCATTGCCAGTACGCCCGATGATGTCGCCGCCAAGTACCTCCCTTTTGCGATCGACGCGGGGGCCACGGTTATCGACGAATCGGGTTATTGGCGGATGAAACCCGACGTGGCACTGGTGATTCCAGAGGTCAATCCCGAGGCGGCTCTGAACGCGCGCGGCATCATCGCCAGTCCCAACTGTTCGACGACGCAAATGGTGGTCGCGCTCAAGCCGCTGCATGATGCGGCCTGCGTCAATCGCGTCATTGTCAGCAGCTATCAGGCAGTCAGTGGGGCCGGGCTTGCGGGAACGGTCGATCTGATGGAGGGCACCAAGGCCCATCTTTCAGGCAGTGACTATACCAATTCGTGTTTCGCACATCCCATCGCATTCAATGCGATTCCGCAGATTGGCAGTTTCAAAGATGATAGCTATACCAGCGAAGAGCTGAAAATGGTCTACGAAACGCGAAAGATCATGAGCGCCCCCGACATGCGGATTTGTGCAACCTGCGTCCGTGTGCCCGTTGCGAACTGCCATAGCGAAACGATAGCCGTCGAGACTGAACGGCCCGTTTCGCCCGACGAGGCGCGCGAACTTTTTGCCGCATTTCCCGGAATCATTGTCATCGACGAGCCGGCCCGGGGGCGCTACCCGATGCCGGCCGACTGTACGGGACGTGATGAAGTTTTTGTGGGCCGCATTCGCCGCGATTTGTCGCATCCGAATGGCCTGACGTTCTGGTGCGTCAGCGATAACTTGCGCAAAGGGGCGGCCACCAACGCCGTGCAGATTGCCGAACTCCTCGCGGCGCACCGCTTTGCCAAAGCCTCCAGCATTTGAAGGCGATGCAAGGCATCAGCCGTTGATTCAGGGCTCGGCAGATGACGTATAAGCGACAAGCGACTGGCACATCCTGCTGGCTCCGAGAGAAAAAGAATTAGAAGGCTGGAAAGCAACTGAGAGAAGGCAATCCGGATTTGAACCCTGAATTTGATCGCGCACGCCATCGAATCGCTCTGCCGCGGGCGGATTGATGTCTGGCGTGTCTGTCGCGGCCCCCTGAAATCACGAGAATTGAGCAACCTATGGACTATTTTCACTATCAGAACCGCGAACTTTACTGCGAGGAAGTGTCTGCCACCGAGTTGGCGGCGAAATACGGCACGCCACTCTGGGTCTATTCCAAACGCACGCTGCTGCACCATATCCGCCAGATTCAATCGGCGTTTGCGGATGTCGATCCGGTGCTCTGCTACTCTGTGAAATCGAATTCGAACCTGGGCGTCTTGCGGGTGATGCATGAAGCCGGGAGCAGCTTCGACGTCGTTTCTGGGGGAGAATTCTTCCGCGTCAAAGCGGCCGGAGCCGACACAACCAAAATCGTCTTCGCGGGCGTCGGCAAAACCGATGACGAAATCCGGTACGCCCTTGAGAACAATGTTCTGATGTTCAACGTCGAGAGCGAAGCCGAGCTCGATGCGATTGCCGCGGTCGCTGGCACGATGGAAAAGGTCGCCCCGGTGGCCTTGCGGCTGAACCCCGACATCGACGCAAAAACGCATGCCAAGACGACGACGGGAAAAAAAGGAAATAAGTTCGGGATGGACATCGAACGAGCCGAACAGCTCGCCGACAAAGTCTTGCAGGATCGCCGGCTGAGCCTGCGGGGAATTCACATGCATCTGGGTTCGCCGATTCTGACGACCGAGCCCTATGCCGCTGCGGTTGCCAAGGCCGCTGAAGTTGTCGACACCTTTCGGAAGAAGGGGCATGACACCCGGTGGATTAATCTGGGGGGTGGGTTTGGCATTCATTACCGCAAACAAGAGGCTCTGCCGGCCTCGGCCTATGCCGAAGTCATTGTACCGGTGGTAAAAGCCGCCGGTTGCCGGTTGGCTCTCGAACCGGGGCGGTTTATTGTAGGAAACGCCGGGATATTGCTGAGCCGCGTTATTTACACAAAGCGCGAAGGGGGCAAGTTGTTCGTGATTCAGGACGCGGCCATGAATGATCTCGTGCGACCGACGATGTATGACGCGTTTCATCGTCTTTGGCCGGTGCGTCCGGCGATTGATCCTCCGGCCGACTATGAAGGCGAAATTCCTGGTTGTGAACCGGCCGACGTGGTGGGCCCGATTTGCGAATCGGGAGACTTCCTGGCCAAAGGCCGCTGGCTTCCGGCAATGGTTCGCGGAGATCTCGTCTGCACGTTCAGTGCCGGTGCGTACGGGATGGCGATGAGCAGCAACTACAATTCGCGTCCGCGCGCGGCTGAAGTGCTTGTCGACGGCGCTACCCACAAACTCGTACGTCGCCGCGAAACATTCGAGGATCTGGTGTCCCACGAAATCGGCTTGTAATCGCCGCCAAATTCGGCGCGGCCTGCGGGGGAAATGCAAGATGCATTTCGAATGCCTGTCTGGCGCGGCAGATCCCCCGAATCTGAGTCAGCCTGTTCGTGGCAATTCTGG
>JAYTRB010000755.1:0-3865 GCA_043746425.1 Planctomycetia bacterium | reverse complement strand
CTTCGGTGCCGATGGGGCTGGGAGACTTTTTTTTCTCGCCCGATGACCCGCTGCATCCCGATCATCGAGATGTGGATGATGAGGACGACGATGACGACTGATAATGAACCAGGGGCAGACACTTTAGCTTTCGGGACGCTGATTCAACCCGTTCACCGCTGCGCATCCCTGTGACTGAGTCAAACGTTGTGCTTCGATTGTGTATTCTAGGAGAAGACCGACATGGCCTCCAATTTCCTGGAGATCAGTCCGCACATCAGCGTATTGCCAATTATTCACGGCAGCGGCGATTGTGCGCTGGAGGTGCGGCGGGTACTGCTTGAGCGAAAGTTCGACTGCCTGGCCGTGCCGCTCCCGCCTTCGTTTCAGCAGCATGTCGAGCGGGCCATCGAACACCTGCCTTCGATCACTCTGGTCACGCAGGCTGAGCCGGGCAGATTCTCTTCTGCCGACTGGCGTCCCGAAGGCGATGCCGACGACGACCAAGTGGCCGACGAGGATTCGCCGGCCGTCAGTTATGTGCCGGTCGATCCCTGTCAGCCGGTGATTGCCGCCCTGCGGATCGCGATTCAGGAAGGCATTCCACGGGCATTTATCGACCTCGAGACTGCGGTTTTCGAACCGCGCTCAGCGGGGCTGCCCGACCCCTACGCGCTGAAAACCGTGCCGCTCGAAAAATTCGCGGCGGCCGTTTTGCCATCGGTAGCGCGGCTGCCCCCCGGCCAGGCAACCGACCGGGTTGTGGCAATGGCCGCCAGCCTGCGCCGGCTCGAACAGCGTTTTCCCTCAATTCTGCTCGTCGTATCAGTTCTCGACTGGCCGTGGATCAAAGATGCGTATTTTTCGCAGACCGAGCAACAAACGGCAGACGACGCCGTCGAGCCGACCGAAATTCATGCAGTCGAAGCGAGAACACTGCTCTTTGTCCTGGGCGAACTGCCGTTCTTGACGGGGCTGTACGAACGGGCCAGAAGTGAACTCGACGATGATGAGAATCTGTCGGTCGACGGTGTGAAGGAATTACTGCTCGTGGCGCGCGAGCGGTATCAGTCTGACTTCAAGAACCGTGGCCGCCGGCTTACGCCGCAGCTCTTTGCCCAATACCTGAAATATGTGCGCAATCTGTCGCTCATTGAGCGGCGAATGACGCCCGACCTGTATACGCTGATCACCGCGGCGCAGCAGATTGCGGGCGACCAGTTCGCCATCGCTCTGGCCGAAGTTGCGCGCGAGTATCTGTTCAACGCCGAGCTGCCATTCCCCACGTTATTCGCTGGCGTCGGTCGCGGACGCCTGCCCGACGGAACTGTCGTGACGATGAAAAGCCGTTTGCCGGGCCCGAGTACGACCTGGCGAACGCTTTCGCTGCGAGCGAAACCCGAGCGAGAAACACAGCGCGAATGGCAGATGCGCTGGAACCCCTTCTCGCATTGCAGTTGGCCCCCCGAAGATGTGGCGATTGAGAAATTCCGCACTCACGTCAAAGACAAAGCTCGATTAATCATGGGGCTCGATCTCGCCCGCAGTGAAAAGTTCAGGACCAGTCTCATGGATGGTCTCGACATTCGCGAAACATTGCGCAACTGGCACACAGGCGACTTGTACGTTAAGGTCACGCCCCCCACCCGCGGGTCGCTCGACTGTGTCGTCATGCTCTTCGATGCCCCGGCCGATCCGCGCGACTACCCCTGGCGCACCACCTGGATGGCCGAGCATTACGACGAGTCGACCCTGGCCCTGTTCGCCACCGATTTTCAACAGGAAATGGTCGGCCCCGGCATCGGCCTGGCGACTTACGGCGGGGCGGTTTTTCTGTTTCCGCCGCGCCCCATTCCCGACATCTGGACCGACCGACGGCTTAACTTCGTCGACACCCTTGAAGAACGGGTACTGGCCGCGGGGTGTCTGCATAGTCATCACCGGCACATTGCACTTTTGAGTTACGCTCCGCCGGGGGCAGGGTGGCGACGCATGGCGCGCCGTTTCGGCAAAAAGATCGTGCATGTCCCGCTGCATCACTTCAGCCAGGAGACGATAGGCCAATTGCGGCTGGTCCACGTTTTGAACGGCAAACAGGTGCGCAGCTACGCCGCCGATTTCATCCGCAAGGCATAGCCGCCCGTTGAAAAAAGTAGCGGGCGCTCAGCGCCGGTCGAGATCTTCGCAAACACCGCGAAGGCTGTCGAAGCCAGAATTTACGACGACCCAGAATTTACGACGACAAGGTGGCGCGACGCCAACGCTTAACCCGCCAGCGACAGCGGCACTGCGGCGGCGGCTTCCATCGCGAGCACTTCGCTGACCAGCCCGAGGTAATCGACGGCGCCCGGGCATTTCGGAGCATAGTCGAAGATCGATTTGCCGTGGCTGGGAGCCTCGGCCAATTTGATGTTCCGGCGGACTTTGGTGCTGAAGATGCGGGCTTGCGACCACGGGGCTTCGGGGTCGCTGGCGGAAAGAAACGCCTGCAAGTCGCCGGCGACATCGGCGGCCAGACGCGTGTTCGCTTCGTGCATGCACATGACAATGCCGCTGACGCGCAGCTTACGATTGAGCCGGCGCGTGACCAGCGCCGTCGTCTCGAGCAGTTTCGAAAGCCCGTGTAGTGCCAGAAAATGCGGTTGTAGAGGAATCATGACCTCTTCAGCGGCCGTCAAGGCATTGATCGTCAAAACCCCCAGTGACGGGGGACAATCCATAATGAGGTAGTCGTAGGGGTTGCCCCGTAGAAGCTCTTCGATTGTGTCGCGCAAGATGAGTTCGCGGCCCGGGGTGTCGGCGAGTTCGACTTCGGCGGCGGCCAGGTCGATGTTCGAGGGAATAAGCCACAGATTGGGGGCGACGAGACGTCGAACCTGGGCCAGTGTCTTTTCGCCGGCGAAGGCGTGGTAGATCGTCGGCGTTTCCCCGATAATCTCAAGGCCCAGATGCAGCGAAGTGTGCGCCTGAGGATCAAGGTCGATAAGGCACACACGCCGGCCCTGCAGGGCCAGCCCGGCGGCCAGGTTGACACTGGTGGTCGTCTTCCCGACGCCACCCTTCTGATTCATTACGGCGATCTTGCGCATGGGGATTCCTTTCCCGGTTGACTGGGGGGCGTAGTATACGCGGGAAGGTCAATCAGCAAAAGAGGAGTTAGCCCGCCCGGGAAATCATGACCATTCGCACAAGGTCGGCGACCGACTCGGCTTCCAATTTCTTTAAAATGCTCGCCCTTTGGTTCTGGACGGTATTGAAGCTGGAACCCAGCGCGGCAGCAATCGATTTGCTGGGCAACCCGTCGACGATGCGATCGAGCACTTCGCGTTCACGGGGACTCAGTCTTTCAAACCGGGCTTCGATTGCTGCCCGATCGAGATGCTTCTTGCGCGTGCGGCCGTCGAGGTCGATCGCTTCTTGAATCCGCGCCAGCAGCACCTTGCTGTCGAAAGGTTTCGGAATAAAATCGAGCGCCCCGGCCCGCAGTGCCTGCACCGCCATGGGAACGTCGCCGTGCCCGGTCAGCATGATAATGGGCAGGCGGCTGCCACGGGCCGCCAGTTGTTTTTGCAATTGGAGCCCGTCGACCTCGGGCATCCGCACGTCGAGCACGAGACATCCCGGACGATCATCGGTAACCTGTGAAAGAAATTCCCGAGCGCCCGAAAACGCTTCTGCCGGCAGATCGGCCGCGCGCATCAACAGGCTCAATGAGTCGCGAACTGCCGCGTCGTCGTCAACGATAAATACGGTTGGTTTCTGGGACATGGGAGACCTTTCCACCGCTGGTCGGCAAGGTGAATCGGGCAGTCACTCCCCGCGTGGAATTCGGGGTCATCCAAATTCGCCCGCCGTGGGCTTCCACAATTGTACGGCTGATCGAAAG
>JAYTRB010000754.1:0-2749 GCA_043746425.1 Planctomycetia bacterium | reverse complement strand
AGAAAATCGAGACTGCCGACTTCGGTGTATTTGTCGAGGTTATTGACGATCGGGTAATCGTCGAGCAACTGCTCGAATTCGTTCGGAATATAATGGTTGGTGGCCAGGAAGCCAAAATAGCCACAAAGCGCCAGGACGCCGGCCCACAACATCAGCACTGCGCCGCGCCGAGCGTTGCGGTAGACCAGTTCGGCGGCCGCCGCGGCAGGGCCGGCCTGCTCTGCAGCGCGCAAATGGGTGATGGTCTTGCGCGCAAATTCATCCGAAGCCTTGTGCGTCGGTAAGACGTCGAGCATGTCCCAGGTGCGCGACAGCATGTCGATTTCGTTGCGGGCAACCGGGCTCGAGGCGAGAACCTGCTCGATCTGTTGCGTGGCGCTCTCATCAAGCTCGCCATCGAGATAGGCGGTAAGATTTTCGCGTTGTTCTGAAGATAGCCGCGTGAGTTTGGCCATGTGAGTCTATCGTTAAACAGCACATCATTCTGGTTGAATCGAACCCAATATTCCCTGTTTAACATAGGGTTCAAGCTTTTCGCGCAAGTTGTCTCGCGCCCGCGAGAGAAGCGATTTGACAGCCGTGGGGGTTGTGTCGAGTGCCGCGGCAATGTCAGCGTAACTCATCTCTTCGTACTTATGCAGCAACAGCGCCATTCGCTGGTTCTCGTTGAGCGTTGCCAGGGCGGCTTGCACGATCGAACACATTTCGCTTTTATCGAATTGCCGCGTGGGCAGCAGTCCCGACTTTTCTGCAATCAATCGTTCGCCAGGCCGCGGGCCAAGCGGCCCCGAATCGTTGATATTCAGCGCCGTCTCTTTTCGACGCCCTGCGTCGCGACGCAGGTTGTTAGCCAGATTGTTGGCGATCCGAAACATCCATGTGGAAAACTTGGCAGTTGCCACATAGCCGTGCCGCGCCCGATAAATCCTTAAAAAGACTTCCTGAGCCAGATCTTCGGCCGTCTCTTTGTTCTGCAGCATATGGGCCAGCACCCCGACCAGTCTGTCCTGGTAAATGCCGACCAGCTGCGTAAAGGCAGATTCATCGCCCGCTTTGGCGCGCAGCATGAGCCGCACGTCGGGGTCGCGCAGAAACAGATTCTGATCGGTGCCACTTAAATTCACGTTTTGCTCAACCCGAGCCATCACTCACGGTCCCGCGATAATCTAACATCATCGGGCGAGTGAAGGTTTCTGTTTAACGTGGGAATCGGGTATGGTTTTGTCTGTAGTGTAACGTTACGATGGAAATGAGGCGAGAGCATGGCCCTGCCGACACTGCCGCTGAGTTATTGCACAAACGTCCATCCCGGCCGGTCGCTGGCCGAGGTTGATCGGGGTCTCGATCAGTACACGGCGGCTCTCCGCGAGAATTACGGCGCGCCCCTGGCGGCGGGGCTTTGGCTGGCGGCTCCGGTGGTGGCCGAGCTTCTCACCCATCCCCACACGCTTCCGGCCTTTCGTGAAGGCTTGAGTCGCCGCCGGCTCTCATGCCACACGCTCAATGCTTTTCCCTATGGCGACTTCCATAGCCCGCGCGTCAAAGAGAACGTTTACCTGCCCGACTGGTCAGACCGACTTCGGCTGGAATATACGCTGGCCTGCGCGAAAATCCTGGCAGCCCTGCTCCCCGAGAAAGGGGAGGGAAGTATTTCGACTGTCCCCCTCGCCTTTAAGGGATTTCCACATTCCGACGATCATCTCGATCGGTGCGTGGCCCAACTTCTCGATACGGCTCGGGCTTTCGATGATTTATATAATGAATCAGGCCGGATCATTCGCCTGGCGATCGAACCCGAACCGGATTGCCTGATTGAGACGACGGCCGAGGCGGTCTCGTTTTTCGATCGATTGTGGAAAAAGGCGGCCGAAGCCGGGAAGCTTGAAACGGCTCAGCGACACCTGGGCCTCTGTTACGACGTGTGCCATCAGGCGGTCGAATTCGAAGATATTGCAGCGTCGATAAGAACTCTCGCGGCAGCCGGCGTGCGTATCAACAAAGTCCATATTACCTGTGCGCTCGAACTCGAACTGCCGGGCGAAAATATCGAAGGGCGACAGGCGCTGGCGCGATACGTCGAAGAACGCTATCTGCATCAAACCCTTGCTCGTACGCACGCGGGCGCGATCTTGCATCAAATCGATTTGACCCGGCAGTTGGCGTTGGAGCCTCCGCCAGAATTCCGTGATGCTCAGGCCTGGCGGATTCATTTTCATGTGCCGGTAAATGCTGAGCGTCTGGGCCCTTTGCGGACGACCCGCACCGAACTCCGTCAAGCACTGGCGGCCGTCCACCAACTCGATTATTTGCCTCACCTGGAGGTCGAGACGTATACTTGGGAAGTGCTGCCGGGGCGGGATCAAAAGGCAATGGCACGCAACCTGATCGATGGGCTGACGGCAGAGCTTGTGGCGACGCGCGACATGCTGTCTGGCATGGCAGCGAAATAATTCACTTTTTTGGTTTTTTCATATTATCAACATAAAATCTTAACAATCCGGCAGGCGGAGAGAGCTTGCGTCAACTGCGAAAACGCGGTATTTAACAGTGTCGAGGCGGTCATGCGCGTCTAATCACTTCAGCGAAGGGTTTTAGCATGAAAGAAATGTCTCACGAGAACCGTCAGTCGACGGTCCGCACACTATATCTGCTCCTGCGGCAAGGGCTGCCGCTGGAAGGTGAGACAGCGCTCTTCATTCTGGCCAGCACGCTGGATGTCATGATGACTTGGTATCTTTTGTTCCACGGC
>JAYTRB010000753.1:0-3666 GCA_043746425.1 Planctomycetia bacterium | reverse complement strand
ATGTGCAGACTTGCCGGCTCAATGTCTCCTTCCGGAACAAAGGGAATGATCGGCGCCACAAGCGCATTGCCCAGCTTGCGGGCGATAGCCTCAGTCGTGGCCCGCAGGATGTAGTTGTGCTTGCCCGTCGCCAGGTAGGGGCCGTTTTGTTCGATGCCGCCGGTGGCAATGATGACGGTCGTTTTGCCGGCATTGATGGCATCGCGGATTTCCATCCAGGTGAGTTCTTCGGTGAATACCGAATCGAGGGCCGCGATGGGACGTGGGGAATTCGGGTCGGGCGCAATCGGGTCGGGAGTGGCGGCCGCGAGCGCCAGCACGGCGAATCCGCAGAGCGAGAAAATTCGAAGCACGATGAGAATCTTTCGAGTTGAGTAAACAAAGGCCGGCCGTTGGCACGTGCCGCGATCTTACGTCGTTCGGTCGCGATGTTAAAGCGGCTGTTGACCGTCATTGCCGTTGTGGGCGGCAGATCGCGTCAGCTGCGGCTCGCTCCTGATTGGTGTTGCTTCTTTTATCGCTCGTCGCTTGGAACCCATCGCCGCGAGCGATATTCTACGAAGCATGCTGGTGTCGTGCCATTACAGGTTCGTGTTGGACGCGTCTCAAATCCGATTCAAAAACCCTAAATCCAGATTGCTATGCCCACTGATTTGACCGCACCTGATCCGAATCCGATTCTCGATTTACTTCAGGCCTTCCGCCTCTCAAAGACGATGTTTGCCGCCGTCTCACTCGGCATGTTCGATGCGCTGGCCGCCGGCCCGAAATCGCTTTCGACACTGGCCGGTGAGATTGGGGCCAACTCCGAGGCCCTGGAACGATTGCTGACGGCCTGCGTCGGCCTGGAGCTCCTTAGATACTCGGGCAATGCGTACGAGAACACTGAAGCCGCGGCCGCGTATTTGTGCAAGCACAGCCCGCGACGGCTCACGGGCTACCTGAATTACAGCAATTCAGTGATGTGGAAACTCTGGGAGCACCTGGAAGACGCAGTGCTCGACGGAACAAACCGCTGGAAACAGGTCTACGGCTGGGATGGCCCGATCTTTTCCCACTTCTTTCGCGATGAAGAGTCGAAGCGAGAGTTTCTCATGGGAATGCACGGCTTTGGTTTAATCAGTTCGCCTCAAGTTGTCGCGGCATTTGACCTGAGCCGATTTCGTCGGCTGATCGACCTGGGAGGCGCGACTGGCCATCTGGCGGTTGCCGCGTGCCAGCGCTATCCGAACATGAGTGCTGTCGTTTTTGATCTTCCAGAGGCGATTCCGCTGGCGCGTGAGGTGAGCGGGGCGTCGAGCGTCGCCGGCCGAATTGATTTTACGGCCGGCGACTTCTTTGCCGATGGACTTCCCGCGGGAGATCTCTTCGCCCTCGGTCGCATTCTTCACGACTGGTCTGAGGAAAAGATCATCAAACTGCTGGCCAAGATTTTCAAACAGTTGCCCGCTGGCGGCGCGCTGTTGATCGCTGAAAAACTACTCCTCGACAATCAGACCGGTCCTCGCTGGGCGCAAATGCAGAACCTGAACATGCTGACCTGCACCGAAGGCAAGGAACGCACGCTGGTGCAATACGAAGTGCTGCTCAAGCAGGCCGGTTTTGCGGACGTGCAGGGCTGCGGCACGCCATCGCCGCTCGACGCCGTGCTGGCCATTAAATCGTAAAACTTTACCGATTTGTGATGAAACGCCACCGGGTTTGACAGCGGCCAGGTCAGTTTCTGCAAGATCCGAGCGTCCGCGGTCGCCTTTTCTGTTGGGCTGATGTATCGTAGGCAATTGGCAACAGTAATGAATCAATGACCGGAAAGACTGCCCTTCTGCACTGCCGTCGCTTCTTTTCGACCCCAATAACCCCTTCCGGCCTGTTCGACGCTCTATGTTCGCTCGTCAAACGATTCTCGATCGACTTCGCGCTAAAGTCGCCCTCGGTCAACCGATTGTCGGCGGCGGGGCCGGTACGGGTATATCTGCTAAGATGTCGGAAGCCGGCGGAATTGACCTGCTGGTTATTTACAACTCAGGACGGTTCCGGATGGGAGGCCGTGGGTCGCTTGCCGGCATGATGCCCTATGGTGATGCCAATGAGATCATGATGGACATGGCCCGCGAGGTTTTGCCGGTCGTCAATCAAACGCCTGTTCTGGCCGGAGTCTGCGGAACCGACCCCTTCCGGATCATGAAACTCTTCCTCAGAGATGTGCAGAACGCCGGATTTTCGGGTGTGCAGAACTTCCCCACGGTCGGCCTGTTCGATGGAACGATTCGTGTCGGGCTCGAAGAAACGGGCATGGGGTACGGCCTGGAAGTCGACATGATTCGGGTCGCACACGAACAGGGCCTGCTGACGACTCCGTACGTCTTTAATCCTGACGAAGCGACCGAAATGGCTCGCGCCGGAGCAGACATCCTGATTCCCCACATGGGCCTTACAACCAAGGGGGCTGTCGGCGCCCAGACGGCAGTGTCGCTTAAGGAAGCAGCGAAACGCGTACAGGGAATGCACGACGCAGCCAAACGGGTGAATCGAGAAATTCTCGTCCTTTGTCACGGCGGGCCGATTGCCGAGCCGGCCGATGCCCAGTACATTCTTGATCATACCGAAGGGGTTGTCGGTTTCTACGGTGCCAGTAGTATGGAGCGTCTGCCCGTCGAACCGGCGATTGCCAATCGAGTCCGTGAATTCACCGAATTGAAACTCAAATGACCCCTAGCTGATGCCCCAATTTAAACACATTGTGCTTTTGAGATTTAAACCGCAGACGACGCGCGATGAAATTGCCGAAGTCTTCGAATCGCTCGATGAGCTGCCCGAAAAACTGCCCGGAATCGTCGACGTTTGTTCTGGTCCGTATGAGAGTCCCGAAGGGTTGCATAAAGGGTTCACGCACGCTTTCATCGTGACTTTCGCCGACAGCGAATCGCGAGATTCGTTTCTCGAACACCCCGCCCACGAAAAGATGAAAGAGCTGATTGTCCAAAACCTTGCCGGGGGTCTGGCGGACATCGTCAGCTTTGATTTCAAGGTATGCGACCGGTTTCGGTATTGATGAGCGACTTCTATTCCCATCTATTGCTTCCCTCTGGGCATTTGCAGACGCTGGCGGGGGCTTTTATTCCACGGCAGATGGCACCAGACCGGGCTGTGCAACACAGAGTCTCTCTCGACGACGGCGACCAGATCGTATTGCATGACGATTGTCCGGCGGTGTGGCAGGCAGGCGCCCGTATCGCACTTCTGATCCATGGCCTTGCCGGATGCCATGCCAGTTCCTACATGCAGCGAATCGCCCACAAACTCAACTGTCGCGGGGTGCGGACGTTTCGCATGAATCTGCGCGGCTGCGGAACCGGGCTGGGACTGGCGCGACTCCCCTACCACAGCGGCCGGTCTGATGATGCCGCCGCGGCACTGCGAGTAATTTCCGCAATTTGTAGGGGATCGCCCACAACGCTGATTGGCTTTTCATTGGGGGGCAATATATCGCTGAAACTTCTCGGCGAATCTCACGCCGATCTGCCCTCAAACCTTGATCGGGCCGTCGCGGTCTGTCCGCCGGTCGATCTGAAGCAATGCGTTGACTCGTTGCAACGAGGAGTCAATCGACTGTACGACCGGCATTTCGTCCGCCGGCTGGTGGAACAGATCGAAACGCAATGCCGG
>JAYTRB010000752.1:0-2500 GCA_043746425.1 Planctomycetia bacterium | reverse complement strand
TCGGAAACGCCGACCCCATGGCACTCATCCTGGCGAATGCCGCCGCGCAGGCGACTGAGTTCGTGGGAATGCCCGAATGCCGAATTCCTCTCGTCCAGGCGGCCACTTACATTGCCCTGGCGCCTAAATCGAATGCCACGATCAAGGCCATCGACGCGGCGATTGACGATGTACGCACGCAGCGAATACTTCCTGTTCCGGTGCATTTGCGAGACACGCACTATTCGGGGGCGGCGCGGCTGGGCCATGGTGAAGGCTACCAATATGCGCACGACCATCCTGGAGGGTGGGTGGCCGCAGATTACCTGGGGGTCGAGAAGACGTATTACGAACCGGTCGATCGGGGGCTTGAGGCAGAATTGAGATTGCGTCTCGAAGACTTCAAAGCCCGACGCCGTGCCGCCCAACCGCGAGAACAAGGCAGCGAAGGCGAACACATTTAGCAGCCAGGCATTCCCGACTGGCAGTCACGCTCGACCTCGCCCCGTTTGCTCGCGGCCCCGTTCGCTGGCGGAACGCCGCCGGCCGGGTCAACGGCGGCCGTAGGTCACAGCCCGCCGCCTATTCTCGCAGCACGTGCTGGTTCGCGATGCCGATTCCCGAGAGCATCGAGCCGACGATTCCCAGGTAGCCCTGGTCAGTACCACAGATGAAGAGATTTTCGAGGTGTGTTGTTCCGTCCCAGATTTTATGCGGAGCGCCGTACACCGCGCCGTTGATGTGCCCGGTAAACTTTCGGATCGTACGGGGAGTGAACATGTCGGTATCGACGATCGCCGGCCGGAAGTCGCAAACGTGCTCGAGAGCCGAGGCGATGATTCGGTCGTTCCACGTCGCTTTCGCCGTCACATATTCGTCTTCCGGAAGATTCATCCAGTAGCGATTGTTCGCCAGAGCGGTGATGCGCATGGTGCCCATTTCCAACGGTTCGTGATAGGCAAAATTGTTTGGCGAGCAGACAATGCCGCTTGTATTGTCGCACGGTTCGACGGGGTGGGCATATGTGAATTGAGGCGTATTGCTGTAAAAGACGATGGTATCGTGGTGCCCGAGAGCGGCAGGCACGCAGTTGAGGGCAGCGATTGTTTCGACGAACGTAATTTGCCCCGCCGCAGCGTCATCGTGGGCACCTCCCGCAGCCTGGGTTTGAGGTTCGCACAGCCGCATTGTTTCGACGTGGCCGGCGGACGACAGGATGCGATCGACTTCAGCCGAGGAACCGTCATCGAAGACGACACCGACTGCCCGTCCGCCGTCAGTGATGATTTGCCGAATGCCGGCCCGCAGCCGCAATTCACCCCCGAGCTGTTTATACTTGCGAACGATCTGCTTCATGATTCGCCGCACTCCTTCTCGCGGGCGTGAAAATCCCTCGCGATAGACGCTCTGAAACATGATGGCAAATTGCGTGAATTCCATGTCATGCGGCGTCGGGCTGCCGTAGAACATGAGCGGGCACAGCAGCATGTCGACCAGAAGCGGGTCGGAAATGTATTGTTGAAGCACCGATCGCGCTGTCAATTCTGGATCGAGAACCCGCCCTAATTGCTGTTCTTCGAGAAACAGTGCCAGCCGGCGAAAGCCGTCGACCTGTGCCGGGAATTCTTCGGCAATCTGGCTTTCCAGCAAATCGAAGTCGTTGTTGAATCGCAGCGACACACCGGGAAAGGATACGCGCGACCCCAGTTGTGGAGAAAGGTCGAAGTCGTCCCAAGTCAGGCGCAGTTGGCGCAGAAGTTTGCTGAGCGGGCCTGTCCGTGTGCCCGGAGGGGTGTAATTCGTGACGGCGTGCAACCCGACGTCGTAATCGCGGCCCCGCAGCCGATAGAACGAGTTCAGTCCACCGATCGTGGTGTGCCGCTCGACGATGCAAACCGGCTTTTCGAAATAGGCCAGCCGGATGCCGGCGGCGAGCCCCGAAAGGCCGGCGCCGATGATGAGCGTATCAAAATGCACGTCAGGCCGGGGCGCTGACGCCCTTCATGAGCGGCGTCAGATAACTGACGGCGCCACCCATGGTATTGAGGTGAGGATAGTCTTCCTCGGGAATTTGAATGCGATACTGCTTGCGCAGCTCCATGACAATATCCAGGAAGTCCATGCTGTCGAGCTCGATCTGTTCACGGAACGGCACGTCATTTTTCAGCGCCGACAAATCTTCATCGGGAACGATTCGGCCCAGGATCTCCAACAGAACCTGCCTGATTTCTTCCGGATTCATTCATCCACTCCAACAGCGTCGTCACTCGGTGAAACGTTTGACAATCAGGACCGAATTGATCCCCAGCATGCCAAACGAATTATTCAAAATGTAATTGACCTGCCCCAGGCTGCGAGGTTTATTGGCTACGACTTGCGGGGCGCCGCAATCGCAGGCGGGGTCGGGGTTGTCGAGGTTGATTGTAGCGTGAGCGATTCCATCGTGAAAGGCAGGGACGTTGCCGAGTAATTCCAAAGCCCCCGCGGCTCCCATGGCATGGCCGATAAAGCTCTTCGTATT
>JAYTRB010000751.1:0-2836 GCA_043746425.1 Planctomycetia bacterium | reverse complement strand
TACCGATCATACGGTGCTCGTCGTCGGCCGGCGTAAATGCCGTGGACTGTCGCTTGCTACCGGGGCCGAAACGTGGATGGTTCGCCTGGGAAGCACTCCCGCAGGACGCGGAGTTCGACTGGGAACGAGTTACCACGTTCCGCTCGACGACGGGCGAATTGTCAGCCTCGACCTCGATTCGGGCCGGTACGCGGCAATTCCGGCGACATCAGCCGCAACGCACCTCGGAAATCTCGCAGCGGGCCGCGACCTCATCGTCTCATTGGGAACCTGGGGTGTGGTCGCCTATCCACAGGCACACAACCTGCTGAACTCCCTCGAAACCGATCTCGTCCAAAGGGGCAGCGCGGCCGCGAAATTGCTTGCGGCAGCCGAGCTTGAACTGACGCTCGGCCAATTTGATGCGGCCGAAGAGCACTTCGAGAAGCTGCTGGAACAGTTTCAAGGAACACCGCCAGCAGCGCGGGCCGCCGTACTCTTGCGGACGCTGCTGGCTGGCCGATTACCGGGCGGAAATCTGCCGCCAGAGCGATCAGAGAGAAGACAATTCCCCGGCAGTCGCCAGCCGGGCGAAGCGATTCTCGAACGTCTCGCGGCGTTGGCGGCCAGTCCCGACGTGCGCAGCCGGTACGTGCTCGAACGCTGTCGGTATGGCTGCGGCCAGAATGACCCAGCGGCGGCCTTTGCGGCCGCGCGACAACTCGCCATGATGAACGTTGACCTGGCGCTCGCTGCAGAAGACGATCCATCGCGTACGGCAGCTTCGCATGTTCTGGCGGCCAGCCTGCTGAAACGGCTCACCCCCGCCGACCAGCCAATCGTCGAACGCTTTGGTACACAGATCGGCACCGACGTGGCACGGGCACTGGCCGCCCGCGATTCGGCAGCCTTGCAGCGCCTGATTCGCCTGTGTGGCGATTCCCGAACGGCTGACGAGGTTCGACTGCAATTGGCGCAGTTGCTGATCAGCCAGGGAAGCTGGCAGCAGGCAGAACTGGTTCTTCTGAACTGTCGCGAAGGGCGGGTTTCCGAGACCACAGGACAGGCAACCGGCCTTCTGGCCGAACTGTGGAGCCGGCAAGGATTGCATCACGAGGCGGCACGACTGCTGGCAGAACTCGCCACGCAATTTGGCGATATTCACGTCACGCCAGCGCAAACCGGAACGGCATGGCTGGCTGCGTTGCCGCGCGAGAGTCCTGTCTTTGAGGCCTATCGGCGGCTGACGCCGCCGGTCTGGTCAGGGGCCGACGTCCGAATTGTCGAGAACCGCGTCTCGAATGATGCCCTGCAAGCGGCCTACAATGGCAATGGTGTTCAAAATCTGGCCACGCCACGCCAGTCGCCGTTTGACTTATTCGACAAGGGGCGCGGCGCGGCAGGAGTGTTCAGCGTGGTCGATCGTCATTCCGGGCTGGAATATCCAGAGACGATTCAGGTACCGGGGCGGTTCTTCTACCCGGTCAGTACACAATCGGGCTATCTGCAGCATGCGCACGTCGGGCACTTTTTCCCGCTGGGGGGAACAGGGACGTTTTACGGAATTTCGCTTCTCGAACGCAAGGTTCTCTGGACCACAACTCAGCTCGAGCTTGCCGGTTTGCGAGATGTCGTTCGCGTCGGACCGGCCGGCGCCGGATTCTGTACCTTTCAGTTTCGCCAGCACTTGTACGTCGTCGATCCGCTCAGCGGGCGCGTGTTGTGGCAGCGCGACGACATTGAAGCGGCGGCCGGCCTGATGAGCGAGCCGTATCTGGGAATTATCGGCGACGAACGCGCGCTGGTCGTATTTGCCAGCAACGGCGCGAATTACACAGTCTACGACACCGGCTGCGGTGCCGAATTGCGCCGGGGCAGGCTCGATATTCAGCCCCGCCAGCAGCGCCGGGCAATCGGACGGAAGCTATTTCATTACAGCATGGCGGGCAATGCCCGGCGCCTGCGTGTCTGGGATGCGCTGACCGATCAGTTCGTCTGGGACGAACCGGCTCACCAGATCGCCGAGGCCTCGGTTCTGGAAGGCGTGCCTCCGGGCACCAAGATTGTTACATTCGTCCGCGACACCGACGAAGTGGCATTCGTGACCACAGACGGGCGAATACGAGTGGTCGACCTGGTCGCCGGTCAGACGCGTGTTGACGTTGCCGTTGATCCGCAAGTGCTCGACAACCTGAGCTTTTTGCGGGCGTTTCGCGACCACGAACGCTACTACTTCAATTTGCAGCGCACCTGGCCGCCCGGCAAGGCACCTTCTGTACCGGGAAATCCCATCAGCGACGCGGCGATCGCGACGGTGCAGGTTGAAGGAGACCTGTGTGCAGTCGACCGCAGGACACAAAAAATGCTGTGGCATCGATCGCTGGGAAAGCGGTCGCTCTTGCACCTGCCCGACCTGCCGCTCCCCGTACTCGTCAGTTTGTGCCGAATCAGAACTGATGATCAATCGCTGTTGTCGGTCGAGGTGCTTGATGCGCGGACCGGAGAAACCCTCAGCAGCCGCGACGGGCTGTTTTCTGACCGGTTAGTGCAATCGACATATGACCGGCTCCGCGGCTTGATCGAGCTGCGCGGCGGCCAGACCACGATTCGCCTCGAGTTTCCAACGGGTGTGGCGCGCTTGAATGCCGGCACGCCGTCACGGTAACGGGTGCGGTGGCGCCCCCGGCGCAGCAGCAAGAAGCTCTTCGAGCGCGGCGACGCAGGCGTTGATCGACAGCACGGCCTGCTGGAAATTGGTGTGGCTCGAAGCCAGCGGCGCCTCGTGGCTGAATTTCAGGGCGGCGGCCCGCAATTTTCCGATTTTCTTCCGCAACATGTGCAGATACGCCGCCGGATC
>JAYTRB010000750.1:0-3365 GCA_043746425.1 Planctomycetia bacterium | reverse complement strand
CGCGCTTCAGTCTAGGGCGAGCGAGAATGGGCGTCAATGGGGCCAGCCGCGCCCCGCGGGCGGAACTGGCAATCTGCTGCCACTGGCTACAACAGATGCCGGGCTTTGATGTCGAGATACCGGCTGATGAGACTGGCAGAGAGTTCTTCGGGCAGCGTATCCAGAACGAGCAGGCCCGAATGTTGCAATTCGGCGATTTGCCGGGTTTGCGTATGCACCATTTCGGCCGCAGCGGCAATTTGGAAGGCGTCGACGTCCGATTTGGGAATGCTCTGCATCCGTTCGTACAAGGGGACGTTTCGCAAGAACGACGCCAGCACCAGGTGCGGCGAGCGCAGTTCGCGCACATGGCGGGTGATGGCGTCGAGATGCAGTTCGTCGAGTGCATGCGTCAACAGCACCACCAGCGATCGCTTGCGGAACCGGCGGCGCAACTCCTCGACCATCAGACTGTAATCTGAAGCTTCGTACCGGGGCTCGATGTCATACGTGTGACGGATGATCGTTTGAATCGCCCCTGCCCCGCGGACCGGGCGAACCCAGCGCTCGGTCCGGTTTGAAAACGCCAGAAAGCCGACGTTGTCTCCCTGGCGCAAGGCGATGTAGCTTAAAACGATGGCCGCGTTGAGCGCCCGGTCGAGATGCGAAATTCCGCCCAGCTCATTACACATCGAGCGGCCGCAGTCGAGGACGATAAGGATGTTCTGGTTGCGCTCGACAACGTACTCGCGACTGATGATCTGCCGCTGGCGGGCAGTCGCTTTCCAGTCGATGTGGCGGAATTCATCTTCGCGGCGGTATTCGCGAAGGCGGTCGAACTCGGTTCCCCGCCCGCGCAGACGCGAGAGCTTCAGCCCCGTCTCGGCGAGCCTGTTCCGGCGGGCCAGAAGCTCGATGCCGTGCACTGCCTGAATGTCAGGATAAACCTTGACCGCCTTTTCGGCTGGCCTCGAATCGAAAAACATCCAGAACCCAAGCCGGCTTCGCGCGCGGAGATAAACGCTGCCGAAGTGAGTTTTTCCGCGATGATGCGGCTCAACGTAGTAGACGCGGTAGCGGGCTTTCAGAGGCGCCAGACTGATGATGAACGGCAGGCCGTCGGTAAGGCACGGCTGCGGCGGTTCATCTTGAAATTCAACCGCGACCGTCTGCCGGTTGCGGTTGGTGAGCCAGATGCGCACGGCGTTGCGAGCGCCGACGCTCATGACGTCGGCCATTTCGCGGTGCATGTCGATTTTTCGCAGCGAGGGAGAAATGACCAGATCGACGAGCCCCAGGCCGAATACCAGAAAATTGAGCGTTACCCCCACGGAATTTACGAAATGGGCCGTCGCCGGCGAAAGGTCGACGAAGATCGCCACGACCAGAGGCGCCACCAGCACGGTTCCGGCGGCAATGAAGAGCACGAGCAGCGGCCAGCGCGGCGTCATTTGCGCGGGGCCTCCACCGCGTCGAGAATCTCGCGGATCGTATCGTCAGGAGCAATCCCCTCGATTTCGGCTTCGGGTCGCAGCCGCAACCGATGCCGCAGCACCCACGGTGCAAGCACTTTCACGTCGTCAGGAACGACGAAGTTTCGTCCGTTGCAGGCGGCCATGGCACGTGCCGCCAGAAGTATGTTCACTCCGGCCCGCGGGCTGGCTCCCACGGCCACCGAATGCCAGTTGCGAGTACGAGACACGATGGCAGTAATGTAATTGATGATCGACGCCTCAACGATGACGCTCCCGCAGGTCTGCTGAACTTCCAGCACCTGCGGGCCCGTGAGCACGGTTGTCAGATTGAACTGCGACAGATCGCGCGCGTCGCGGCCCTCGGCGTAGTGCTGCAGAATATTCTGCTCTTCCAGGTTCGTCGGATAGCCAACCAGAAGCTTGAACATGAACCGGTCGAGCTGCGCTTCGGGCAGAGGGTAGGTGCCTTCCTGTTCGAGGGGGTTTTGCGTGGCGATGGTAATGAAGGGCCGATCGAGGGGGTAGGTTCTGCCGTCGACCGTGACCTGTCGCTCTTGCATCGCTTCCAGCAGCGCCGACTGAGTCTTGGCGGGGGCGCGGTTGATTTCGTCGGCCAGCAGCAGATTGGCGAAGATCGGTCCGGCGTTGAAATGAAACTGCTGGTCGGCCATGTTGTAAATGGAATGGCCTGTCAGGTCAGAGGGCATCAGGTCGGGAGTGAACTGCACCCGCTTGAAGCCGCAGGAAAGGACTTTGCTCAAGGTGTTGACCAAGAGCGTCTTTCCCAGTCCGGGAACACCCTCAATGAGGACATTTCCTTCACAGAACAGGGCCACGAGCGTCGCTTCCACAAGGTCGTGCTGCCCCACGAGAACCTTGCCGATTTCTTCGGTGGCCCGCTGAAAATGCTCCGCAATCTGTGTGACATCCATCGCCGGTTCCCAGTACGTAACGAAAGGCCCGCCGCCGCCGGCGAAACTGTGTCTGAAGTCGGACTGCCATCCTAACCGCATCTTGTGCCGCGGTTCAATCGTGCCGGCGTGATTCGATGGGGCGGAGTCTGGGAAGATTGCGAGGCCTGTGTTGGCCGAGGGAGTTCAGGATTGTACTCCCCTCAGGGAACTGCCGATATTTTCACTACGTCGTTGTTTGCCGAGTTTTTTGGCCGCGCTGCGTCATTGACCTCAAGATTTCGAATTGTGCTGCTCTGGAAGGATGGACATGATGTCCCTGAAAGATAGTTCGCGTTCGACCGGTGTCCGGCGGTTGGTGGTTCTGGGAGTCGCCGTGATGGCGGCAGGCGCCGCCAGTGTCATGGCGCAATACAGTTACCGCGTCGTGCCGGGTCGCGGGCAGAAAGTCGCCGAAGTGGGCGACAACTTTGAAGATGCCGATTGGGAATATATCGACAACGGCCCCAAGAGCAGCTCGAACATCGACGGCCAAGACAGGCTGCCGTCTGGCATCTCGAAGAACCAGCGCGTTTATGAGAGCACTTACCGCGGCCAGCCCGATATGGTTAAACGGGTCGAAACGCCTGCTGGCGGCTTGCGTGGCAGCAAATGGTCTTTGTCGATGCGTTCGAAACAGACGGGCATTCCCGGGCATCCCAGTTACAAGATGCAGCAGGATGACATGCTGGTCAATGTGACGTCAATTGTCGGGCCCGTCCCCGTTTCAAAGTCTCCGAGTATCGTCGTCCGCGTCTATCTGCCACCTTTTGAACAATGGGAAAAACGGACAGGATCGACCTTCGGCTTTCGGGCCGAACTCGACGGTGGCTCGATGCAGATGGTTTCGCACAAGAGCTTCTTTTCAAAGGGAAAGAAACTTCGCCGGAAGCAGGAAGCCTATTGGCCGGGTTTTTTCATTCAGTTCAACAGTAAAGCCGATGGCGTGAATAAAGAAGAT
>JAYTRB010000749.1:0-6507 GCA_043746425.1 Planctomycetia bacterium | reverse complement strand
GGCACCTCCTGGCTGGGCTCTCCCGGGTTCCACCTTCCCCAGCGGCAGAAGAACGGAGAGTTTTCGGAAGAGACGACCTTTCATCCGACACCCAAACTGCGAATGCAGCGAGCGGCGATCGAATTCTTCCGCGTCATTCTTCCCTCAACGGGTTTCATTGTCCTCACCAGCATCCTGCTGTCGGCGATCATGCAAATTCGCGAGGTAAGCGGCGATGTACATTGGCTGGTGTTGTTTCCTGTGCTCTATGCCGGTTGTGGCCTGGCGGCCTGCGGATTCGTGATAGCCATGAAATGGATTCTGTTGGGCAAGTTTCGCGCTGGCGAAAGGCCGCTGTGGAGCACTTTCGTATGGCGCAACGAACTCGTCACGTCATTGCACGAAAACCTGACCGACCCATTCCTGGTTGACAAACTTCGGGGCACGCCCTTCATCGCGTGGTTCTTTCGCCTGCTGGGAGCGACGATCGGCAAGCGCCCCTTCATCGATACGACCTGCTTCACTGAATACGACCTGGTGCACCTCGGCGATGACGTGGCCCTCAATACGAATGCCACCGTGCAGACGCATCTGTTTGAAGACCGCGTTATGAAAATGTCCGATATTCATATCGCCGACCGCTGCTCGGTGGGAGCCCTGTCGCTGGTTCTGTACGACACGACGATGCAGATCGGCTCGTCATTGGGCGATCTGTCTCTCCTGATGAAGAACGAACTCCTTCCGGCCGGCACTGCATGGGAGGGCATTCCCGCAAGATCTGTGGATCAGGAGCCGGCAGAGGCCCCGGCCACCCCAGAGTGGCTAGTCGAAGCCATCTTTGATCCGGCAGCGTGAGCTACTGGGCAACTGGGCCCTGCGGGTCGCCCCGCGGTAAAGCCCGCAACAGCCGACAGTGGTCGAAACGACGTCAAGCACGAGGGCGCTTTCGCGATGCAGTTCAGAGAATCGGCGCGACGAAGAGTGTCGCCGGTTTTCATTGACGCGAAGCACTGAGTTTCATGATTCTTGAATCGAACGATCTTCGCCTCGTCAGTCATGCGAGCCAGTGCATTCGCCAATTCGGCAACAGATCGGCTGCCGTAGTGCGCCGGGCTTCCAGACGCACGAATCCTTCAAGATCAAACCCCCAGCACGATCGCAAACAGCGCCGAGTCAGCTCAGTTCGGGTCAGTGCTCTGATTGCGGTAGCGGGCGGTCGCAACGGGCGCAGCACCTGCGATTTGGCGTTATAGCCCAAACGTCAATCGACCAATCCGTTTTAAACTTTGCCATGCTGTGTGTGTGGGGGGGAGCGTTCGTGCAATGACGAAACCGGCCGCTAATCTCGCAATTCGCAGAGCGACACGCGAAAGCCGGCCCCCGTCCGTCAACTCGGCAAGTCTTGTGGAACATCGGCTGGTAGTGATCGCATCCTGCATGGTGTCGTCGATACTGTGGACTGCGGTTTTGATTACCAGCAGATGTGCGGAATAACGCCGACTTTATCAAGTGCGCTTCTGAGATGCCGCCCATTGAAATTCTCTATCGAGCCATTTTTTTTGGGACTGAGCAGATCATACTCCTTCAGACGGAGAGACTGGACAATCGATCTGGCTCGTTCCGCACACTCCATCAATTCATCGGACGCAGGGCTGATGGGCAGCGGCGCGCAAACCCGGGATCCGCGGGCATGCGGCGCTCTCGAAATCTTTCCCCATCTTCCCATCGGGCAGCATAACACCTCGCGAACGTTGCGATTCAGGAAAGCAGGTCTGGCCCCGCGCCCCAATTTGCTGGCAATGGTGCCGCAATCGTCAGCCCGTCATAGTTAACGGGATGCAGAATCGTGAGGCTGCGGGCGTGCAATGCAATAGGTTCATCGCGCGGGTCGGCGCATCTTGTTTCGTTGAGAAATGTCGTGGCTCCGTATTGCACGTCTCCGACGACGGGCCATCCGCGACTTGCCAATTGCACTCGAATCTGATGCGTCCGTCCTGTCAGCGGCTCGATTTCGAGAAGCGTCCTTGATTTCTTTCCCTCTTCACCGGGAGCTCCCCGGGAGGCGGGTGCGGCCACATCGCGATCATTTCCGCTCAGTGAAGTTTGAATCGCGCTGACCGCATCTGTCATTGATAGATTCATCGACAATTCGAAATTTGGCCGCATAACGCGATACCGCAGTATCGCCTCCCGCGCTTGGGCCGTCTGCGGCGGAACAATCTCCACCCGGGCTTGATCGGGAGCTTTGAGCAGCCAATCGACCAGCTCGCCATCCGGTCGATCTGGAGCCTGCTCAACAAGTGCCCAATAAATCTTGCGCACTTGCCGCTCGCGAAACTGTTCAGCCAGTCGCGCGGCCGCCTTTGAATTGCGCGCAAAGACCACAACGCCCGACACCGGACGGTCAAGCCGATGTGGGATTCCCAAATAAACGTTTCCTGGCTTCTGGTATTTCTCTTTGAGGAACTGCTTGACTTGACGTTCAAGCGTTGGAACTCCAGGCACGGCTCCGAGTGTTAACAGCCCGGCGGGTTTGTTGACGGCGAAAACGGGGCCGTCTTCGCATAGAATGTCGAGTGCGGTTCCCGTTTCACTCGGCATACCGCACCGGGTTCCAGTCACGCGCCAACTGGCACAGGATTTTTAGCGCCGATCGGTCGGGACTGGTGGCGATGATTCCCGGCAGGCGCAGCATGCTGGCACGCTCGTCCATCCAAAGCGTGTCGAAATTCACTGGCTGCTCATTGTGAACCCACAGTGAATCACCCCCCAGGACGCGAGCCAGGTGCAACCCCGCAGGGTAATCGTAAACGTTGGGAGAATGAATCAGCGAGCCCCCATAGTCGCCGCGAGCCATCAATTCGTACAGGCAGCCTGGGCATTCATCAGCGGGCACACCTTCCAGGCCGGCCTTCGTCACGCATTCTGCCCGGGCTCGGTCGTGCTGCTGAAAACCGATCACATACATCTTTTTTGACACTCCTGCCGCCGACGGTGGTCGGTGCGGCAGGCTCTGCAAGACATTGATTGCCGGTCGCTCGGGGTCGTCGGGTCCGCACACGATGCGCTCGCCGGCCACTTCGACCCAACTGCCGTACGGACCCGACTCGGGAATGAACACGAGCGAAAAATGTACCGTCTGCCGCGACCGCAGCGTCAGAATGATTGAATACCCGTTGCCGGTTTTGTCGCGGTATTGCTTCGTACCGTCGATGGGGTCAAGTGCCAGTGTGTATTCCCCGTCGGCGGCAAAGCGAGCCAGATCGCCCGTCGATTCTTCGGCTTCGATGCGACATTGTCGGAAAAGCGGGTCGCCATCGCGCAACGCTCCGACGAGCAATTCTTGCACCGTCAGGTCGGCCAGCGTGAGTGCATCGGTGTTCGAACTCCCGGAGTGCTTCCCTTCGAGTGCAATGTTGAAATGCCGCATGCGGCGGGCCACACTTCCCGCCCAGCGCATCGCCGGCGGAAGATGCGTCGCCAGAGAATCAATCAGCTTATTGAGGTTCATGTTCGTACTTTAGCAGATGCCTCGCGATGGGTCACGGGGGCGATGCCGCAAATTCGACAGGGGAGATGAGTAGACCGTTTTTCGGGAATATGCCCGGGCAGCATTGGTTTATTGAGTCGCTGCGCTGGAAAAGCAGTTTCGTTCAAGGCTGCCAATGACTTCGCGCGCTACGTCGCAGCCTGTCACGCCCCCCAGCGCACGCCAACCGGGAACGCCATTGACTTCAATGACATATCCGGCTCCCGATCTGTCGTACAGTATATCGATACCGGCGATTCGCGTACCGACGGCTGACGAGGCACGCAAAGCCCACTCCCGCTCGCGATCATTCAGCTCGGTCGGTTCGGCCTGAGCCTGACGCGAGACATTAGTTCGAAAATCATGCGGATTTCGCCGCCGCATGGCCGCCAGCGTCTGGCCGTCGAGAACCATGACCCGCAAATCGAAGCCCTCATGCTGGATAAACTCCTGCAGATAAAGCACAGCCCCGATGCGTTCGAGTGTGCGAAAAGTGCGGAGCGCCAAATCGGGATCGCTGACCCTCAGAATCCCTCGTCCCTCGGCCCCAAACACCGGTTTGACGACTACGTCGCGCCCGAGCTGTTCGAAGGCCGCCTGAGCCGCTTCGGCATCTTCGCACACGATCGTTTTCGGTACCGGCAAGCCGGCGTCGACCAGGCGTGCTGTCGTGAGGTATTTATCGACGGCGCATTCGATTGCTCGTGGGGGATTCAGGACTTGTACACCATGCGCTTCCAGACGTGCCAACAGATTCATGCGAAAAACGACTTGCTCCAGCGACCCGGGGGGCATCGTGCGAACAATGACTGCGTCCGCTTCCGAGAGCTCTGTTTCTGTTCCCCACACGTTTGATTGACCGGTCTGGACATGCGCCGACAGCCGTTCGAACGGCAAGGCCGTCACCCGGTGGCCGCGCTCGGCTGCCGCACGCTCGAGGTCGTGGCGATACCAGCTTCCGGGATTGGCGAGAATGACAATGTGCAATCGAGGGGTTCCTGCCGTTAAAAGTCGAACGCGTGAAGCGGCCGGCACACGGCGTGCGCCATGACGACTTCGTTGGGCGGTTTGTCATTGCTCCAGACATTCTCGCAGGCGCAGCCCACAGTGCGACTGCTCCATCGAATTGTTCGGCCTGACCCGCATTCATGGGTCACTGCGGCGTTCCGGCGTCTTGAACTTCCATCCCTGAACTTCTTGTCAGAGGCCGAATGATTGCTGCAGAATTTCAGCCGAAGTCTGCCCGAACACCTGCACCACCCCCGTATCGAGATTCTGAAACACGATTTCTGCCGGGCTGAAAAGGTGCGGGTCGATCTTATAGAAGTCGTGGCCCGCCCGCTCGAAGATTTTGAGGAATGGCTCTCCATGACAGGCCGCGGCGTTGGCGGGAACCTTCGGACCGATCTGAGCAATTGATTCGTCGTCTCCGCGAACCCATAGCGTCACGCGTCCCCCATAAAGAATGGCGTCGTTTGTCCGGCCAATGCCGGTCAGGTCGTCACGCGCCACGGGCGACAAAGGGGCGATTCCCATGGCCGATCGAATGCGTGTCACGTCGAAACCGACTTCAAACAGCTTATGCAGTGCCGTCTCAACCACGCGCGCGACGACTTGAAAATTTCCCGCAGAACTGGCCGTCGGCGCGATGAGCAGTGTCGTCTCTTTTGGGGCAACGCCCGTTTTGTCGGCGAGAAACTGGAAGACCGCCGGCGTTGGAAGCTTTCGCCCTTCGAGAACTCCGACGGCATTCTGGGCCGTTTCGCGATAGTCGAGTTTCTTGAAGACTTCTTCGCGCGCGGCCAAGGCCCTCATCGGCCCCGACCCCATCGCAAAGAACTTCTCGACCCCGATCTGCCAGCCGGCGTACTGGCTGAACAGACACGCAGGAACGGCGTGGTCGGTGGCCACCAGCACGTGCGGCCATCCGCGGCCGGCGATTTCTCCTGGAATCAGCGAAATCTCGGCCAGCCCCGCCGTGCATGCCTGTGCCAGCGCCAGCCCAGCGCCCAAGCCCCCCTCGGCGTCGATCCCGCAATCAATTACGCGCCCGCCCCCGGCGACATCATGAACGGCTATTCGCAGTGTGAGAGCTGAGTCTACGAATGTCTCGACGAGTTGCGCGCCGCGCGCGTTGAGATCCCAATTCATCCGTCGATCATCTCCGGGAATAAACGCGCGACGAAGTGACAGTGCTGAATGTCATCTTTCGTTGTGGTTACTGCATTCGTCATTTGTGGTTCAGTTTTTCGAGTTTCTGACTTTCAGACGATTGAGCGCCGCCTACGTCTTTGTGTAATTCCTGCGGGCGGAGCCGCAGCCGAGACGGTCCCTGGCAGCATTCACAGTCCTTGATCTCAAACATCGGAATCGCACAAATGTCGCACCAGTAATCGACGATGCTGCGGACGCCATTTTCGTCAAAGGCGTAGATCGACAAGATCTGTACCCAGGGGACTCCTTTGCGGCGAGTGACGACCAAATCGACAGATCGATTTCTCAGCCGTTCGTCCTGGTAAAAGGCCCGTCCACGCCAGTCGGGCACGATTGGAACCAGTTCACCCGCACTGGTCACGAGAACGACCTGGCCTTTGATCTCTTCCGCGTAACTCCTGATGCCCCGCTGCTTGAGCGCGTCACCCAGCTCAACGACTTTGCCACTGAGAGTCGTTTTAAACGGCTCGTCGGTTTCATTGACGTCATCGACCGCCCGCTTATCGACCGTTGGCGGCACCGCAGTCGTGCCGTTCGCTGGCGGTTTCGCCGATTCATCGCTGTACACTGCCAGCCACGCCGCGCTGGCAACGGCTGTCATCAGGATTAAAAAAGATACATTCCGCATCAGGCGCTCCTCAGCCTTCGGTCTTGCCGAGAGTCACGACGCGCAAGGGAACACTGACCGTCTTGTCGCCGGCTTTACCATTGGCATTGGCTTCGAAAATCAACAGATTCTTTTCATCGTCATGTGTGACCACTGCGGCATCATACGGTTTTTCAGG
>JAYTRB010000748.1:0-9872 GCA_043746425.1 Planctomycetia bacterium | reverse complement strand
GGGTGCGAATTGAATCGGACGAACCAGTTCCAATCCAGATCGACGGCGATCCCGCAGGCTCGACGCCCGTAGAAATGTGCGTGCTCCCGGGGGTGCTGGAGGTAGTGGTACCGCGTTAAATCGATGAGAAGCAGAAACCTTCAACTGCCGTTGCGGCCGCCATTAATATTGGCTGTGGACGCTGGCAATATCAGCCAGCAATGTGCCACTTCAAGGCGTGGGAAATAAATAAAGAGCGAGCCGTTACAGAATCGAACCAGGGGATAGCATGCCGGCCAATCCGGTTTCCATAGGCAACTACCGATGCGGGACGGGGCAGCCGTTGTTATTCATCGCCGGCCCTTGTGTGATCGAGTCTGAGCGGCTCATTCTCGACGTCGCGCAACGTTTGGCCGATCTGGCCGCGAAGTTGCACGTACCGATCGTCTTCAAATCAAGCTTCGACAAGGCGAACCGCACCAGCCTGAACAGCTTTCGCGGGCCCGGCCTCATCGCGGGGCTTGAAATTCTGGCGAAGGTGAAGGCCGTTACGGGGCTTCCCATTTTGACCGACATTCACGAGCCGCACCAGGCAGCACCGGCTGCCGCCGTGTGCGACATCCTGCAAGTTCCGGCGTTTTTGGCCCGGCAGACCGATCTGATTCAGGCGATCGTCGAGGCGACAGCCAAAACAGGCGGCGTCGTGAACGTCAAGAAACCGCAATTCATGGCACCTGAAGACATGGTGCACGTCGTAAGAAAATGTGACGCGTTTGGCAATTCCCGAGTTCTTCTGACCGAACGCGGGACGACTTTCGGGTATGGCCGGCTGATCAACGACATGCGCGCGATTCCGACGATGCAGCAATTGGGTACGCCCGTCATTTTCGACGCCACGCATAGCGTTCAACTTCCCGGAGGGCATACCACGGGGGGCCAACGGGAGATGGTCGCGTTTCTCGCGCGCGCCGCCGTCGCCTGCGGTTGCGACGGGGTCTTCTTCGAGACGCACCCCGAGCCCGATCGGGCTCTCAGCGATGGCCCGAATATGATTCGACTTGATGATCTTCCGGCACTGATCAAACAACTGTTGAGGTTGCGGGCAGCGCTCGAAACCGCTGCTGAAGACTCCCCCCCGAATGACAAGGAAATGTGATGCCGATTGCTGCAAACTGTGGCCGCTTGACCGACGGCGTGGCTGAGCATTTTTCGATTTCCGACTTTCGCCATGCGCTGCCGTCGTTGATGGCTGCCGGATTGCTGTTGTTCATCGTCGGGTGCGGGGCGGGTTCGTCGGCGCCGTCCAAAACCCAAACGTCGCGCTCGGCGGCCAGTGCCGCGGCGGCCCGCTCTGCCGTCGACAGCCAATGCGAATCGGTTTTGCTGAGTATCGACGATATTTTTCAGCTGTCTCGTCTGGGTCGCGTAACTGCCGTCAGCGACGGTGTCGCCCGCCTCAACGACTGGCAACGTTCCTGCGGATCAGATTTTGAACTCGCCCCTCGGCCTTTGTCGGCAGAGGTTCGCAAATTGCTCACACCCGAACAGATGAAAGCTCTCGAAGATCGTCGCTTCACGCTTCGCGACGGCGACCATTTTCGCGATTGCATGCTCGCACGGGAGGTCGCGAGTTATGCGGTCGCTGCGGGCCAGACCGATCTCGAGAGGGTCACGCTTTTGTTTGGGCATGTCGTCCGGGCTGTGGGACTCGTCCGCAAACCGCTTCAAAACCTGCCGCTGACTCCCTATGAAGTTTACCTTCTGGGTAAGGGGACGGCTGCCGACCGGGCCTGGATTTTTGTCAACATCCTGCGACAGCTGAAACTCGATGCCGTATTGTTGTTTCCGAAGACGACAGAAGCCGCCGCCAGCGACGATGCAGCACCATTTCTCGTCGGTGTACTGCTCGATGAGCAAGTCTATCTCTTTGATCCGCGTGCGGGTGTGCCAGTTCCGGCACTCGATGACAAAGCCGGCAATCTGTCCGCCATTCATCCTGCCACGCTCACCGAGGCTTTGGCCAATCCCTCGGTCCTCAAACAGCTCGATGCGGGAAAAGAGAACCCGTACCCGATCGTGGCTGCCGATCTGGCCCATCCTGTCGTGGCAATCGTCGGCGACTCCAGCCTGTGGAGCCTCCGCATGCAGGCGCTGCAGACGCAATTTGTCGGTAATCGAGCCATGGTTATCTCTGAACCGCTCGCAGATTTCGGAGAAGACTTTCCCGGACTTTGGAAACGAACCGTCATTTCGGGAGGCGAATTCTGGGGCGCTGCCAGCATGCGATTGTGGGACTATCCCGAAGCAACATTGGCCGCGCACGTAGCATTATCGCCCGATCGGCAGCAGACGCTGACAGGATTAATGAAGCCGTTTGAGGCATTTTTAAATGTTGTTCGCAACAGAGAAAGCGGCAAGGTCGAGTTGATCGAAAAGGATATCGAGCGCGATCCTGCGGCCGGAAAGTACGATATTGATGTGCGCATGAACGTGCGCTTGACCGTCGGCCAGCAGATGATTGCCCGACTGGCGCACCTGGCGGGAGATTTCCCCGTCGCCGTTCAAACCTATACTCTCGTGCGCGGTCGAAGCAAAGACGTCTTACAGGTCAACCCGCCATTAGCCATTCGATCGGCGCACACCCGGGCCATCGAAGATGCTGCCTACTGGACGGGGCTGTGCCAGTACGAGCAGGGCGAATTCAAAGCCGCGGCCAATACTCTCGCCCGATATCGCAAACAGTACGAGACGGGAAGTTGGGATCGTGAAAGCCGGTCTATGCTGGCACAAAGTCTAGCGGCGACGGGCGATTACGCGGCAGCGATCGGCGAGCTCGACCCTGTCGAGCCCGATGACCTGGAATACGCCGGGTACCGATACTTGATCCGTCGATGGCAGGCTCTTCAGAAAGCAACCAGCAAATAGCGAAGAAGGATGGAACCCTGCCCCAGCGACGTTCATCGCCCGCCGCGCGACATGAATCGCGTCGTTATCGACTGTTCGTTCTTGAACCGTAACCAGTTTCCTGATTAACTAGTCAGTGTCGATAAAAACGGCGCAAATCCTCATTGTCATCCCTGGAAATTCAGATCATCGAACGGCTTGCCCTGTATTTTCGGTCTGTCTGGGAAGACAAGGGACGGCGCGAATCGCTCGTCGGCCTGGTGGCCAGCCTCTTCGCGCACCTCTTGTTGCTGTCTGTCTGCGCCACGATCGTGCTGCGTTACACGCACAACAGCTCAGAAGCCATTTTGATCGAGACGGTTTACGAAGAGAGGAAGGACGCGCTGGACGGACCGATCGAACAGGTCTCTATTATTTCGGGTGAAAGCGGGGGAGCCGAAGACGGAACCAGTTCTCAGGGGTTTGGAATCCTAAAGCTCAATGAAGTCACTCCCGCCGACCCGTTTTCAGCGGTAGACCAAACCACGGCCGTCACACCCGATTCAATGAAGATTCAAGCCCCCGTTTTGCAGGTGAAAAACGATTTCGTAGGGCGAAGCTCGGCAGCGAAAGGCAAGGCCCTCGGCGAACAGGGGGGCAATGAGGCCAGCGAACGGGCGGTCAAGCTGGGGTTGAAGTGGTTGGCCAGCCATCAGCAGCCCGATGGAAGCTGGAGCTTCAAACACGGCGACGACGCGCCGGGATCGCTGGCCGACTGCACAACTGGGGCCACCGGGTTGGCCCTGTTGGCATTCCTCGGAGCGGGGCACACTCCCCGAATCGGACGCGGGCAATCCGAATACCGTCAATCTGTCCAACGCGGCCTGACGTTTCTCGTTTCCAAGATCAAGTACTCGAATGACGGCGGCGATCTGCGCGGCAAAGTCGTTGCCAATGAAGGCATGTACGCGCACGCCATCGCCACGCTCGCCCTTTGCGAGGCGTTCGCCATGACCCGCGACGGAAAATTGAAGGGTCCAGCTCAGCGCGCCGTTGATTTCATTGTCAGCGCCCAGGACAAGACCGGCGGCGGATGGCGCTATGAACCCCGCACGCGGGGCGATACTACCGTTACCGGCTGGCAGATCATGGCTCTCAAAAGCGCCAAAGCGGGCGAATTGAAGGTTCCCGACGAGACGGTCAAGAAGGCCATGCTGTTCCTCGACGGCGTGCAAACCGCCGGTGGCGCGAAATACCTCTACGAGCCGGGTGGAAATCCCGCCTCGACGCCTTCCATCACTGCGATCGGCTTGTTGTGCCGCATGTATCTGGGCTGGACCCCCGACGTGGCCGCGCTGGAGCAAGGAGTCGATTATCTGAGCGACTTGGGGCCGTCACCCGACAACATCTATTACAATTACTACGCGACGCAGGTGCTCCATCATTGGGGCGGGCCGCCCTGGACCAGTTGGAACGCCGTGCTGCGCGACAAATTGGTCGCCACGCAAATTCAAACAGGAGACGCGGCCGGAAGCTGGAATCCCACGGGCGACCATTCGGGCTCGGGTGGCAAGCTGTACCAGACCTGCCTGTGTGTCATGACGCTGGAAGTCTACTACCGGTACATGCCCATGTATCAGCATGGCACTGCCAAGAATAAGGGCAAGTCGAAGACTTAATCGCGAAGGATTCACAGGCGATGCCGCGACTCCTTCCGCCGCACGGGAAACATTTCCTGCGCCGCAACGCGAAGCGCAGGGGCAGGCCGCAGATTTGTTGGAAGAGGAAGCCCGCCGGCGCGCGGTCGATGGAAGCCTTCAGCCGGTTTTTTATCGGGGCAAAAAGTGGGGCGTGATTCGCAAGTATTCTGACGGCCTTTTGATTTTTCTTCTTTAAGGTCTACGGGCGGAAAAATTCCGCGCAAATTTCGTTTCGGCCAGCGGAAAACACGAAGGCACAAAAGAAATCCACGGGCAACAATCGCAACTTCCGACCCGCGAGGAATTGTTGGCTGCGTGGCGACAGGCTGCGGATTTTTTGCCAGCGGAAAAGTCGACGGCGCAAAATGCGCAGGGCCCGCCAAGAGGTGAAACAGCTACGACACGCGACCATCGCCGAAGATAGTTCCGGCTAGACCGCAGCTAACTTCAATTCTTGGGCAGGCAGGAATCGGGATCGACCCCAGCGGGGATCGTGATAACGTCGAACTCAGAATTCAGATCTGCCCGTTTCAAATCCTTCACGTACGGCCAAGCCTGAGTCTCGATGTCAAACTCCTGAACCTGTCCAGACGGCAAACTGTGCCAGGTCCATTCGGGATTGTCGCCGATTCTCTCATTCTTGGCGATGCGATATTTCGTTGACGATTCAGGCATGGCGGAGGCCCCGGTTCTTCTTCGTGTTGACTCGAGAAAATTCCCTTATCTCAAATTGGGTTCATCCGGGAAGTGCGTACGCCGGATTGAAAATATGCGGACAAGCTCGTGTGGTACGACACAAAACCCCGAAGCCGATTCTCTGCCACATCTTCCCGGTCGGCGCGCGAGCCAACTCACTGATCTGCCGACACGGGTTGATAAAATGACTTTTCCCGAAGGATGAAGGAGCCGGCGTGACAAATATCTGGAATGGCGAAGAACGGCGCGATGACTCACGGCACGCCGTTGATGAAAGAATGGGGCGACACGTAAAGAGACTATTATCGTCAAGCGTGCCGAATCGACAATCAAGGGGCACCTGGCGACGCTAAAGGCCATGCTCAACTGGGCAAAGCGGGTCGGAATGTTGCACGACGTTCCGTCAATCGAAATTCCGAAACGCGCCAACGGGTCGAAGATGATGAAAGGCCGGCCGATCACCGGCGAGGAGTTCGAGCGGCTGATTGCCAAGGTTCCCGACGCGGTGGGTGAGCCCGCGGTTGATGCCTGGCGGTATTTCCTTCGCGGGCTTTGGTGGTCGGGGCTGCGGTTGGATGAGGCGTTGAACTTGTGGTGGGATTCCGACAATGGGTTGTCGGTTCCCGATGTTGCGGATTCCCGCAAAACACGAGAAGGGAAATCAGGATCGGCTGTTGCCGATGGCCCCGGAATTTGCCGAAATGCTTCGGGCGACGCCGGAGGCCGATCGCACGGGCGGCGTGTTCTTTTTGCCGTTCACCCGGAAAGACACCGTGTCAAAGATTGTCACGTAAATTGGAATCGCGGCGGGCGAGAAAGTGAATACCGACCCCAAATCCGGGAAGGTGAAATACGCATCCGCACACGACCTACGCCGGTCGTTCGGCGAACGCTGGGCGGCCCGCGGAATGCCCCAAATCCTGATGCAGTTGATGGTCACGAATCCATCGAAGCGACCATGCAATACTACGTTGGCCGGAATGGCGAATCCGCGGCGGATGTTCTGTGGACGGCCGTGGCGAAAAGCAACACTTTTGATAACTCTTCGCGAGACTATGCGTCTGGAAAATCAACGCAACTCATTGCCTTGTATTAGCGCACCCGAGAGGAGTCGAACCTCTAACCTACGGATTCGAAGTCCGTTGCTCTATCCAATTGAGCTACGGGTGCGAATGCAGCATTTGCTGAATAAAATCAATTGGCTGCCCTTATTCTGACGGGCGATTCACTCCCAATTTAACTGCCGGTCGGCGAAAACGACTGAACTGACGACTGAACTGAAACGGCCGAATCGACACCAGGCGGAATAAGCCGCGCGGCAGTCACCATGAACTCGAATCACCCGCGAATGCGGCATAGTCTACTCCATCACCCGGTCCGGCGTCGAGTGAGCAGCCAGTCTCCCCGGCGAAAAAGCGGAAGCCACGACTGCGACCAGAGTCTCTCCGATTGCCGTAGATGCCACGAACGGTTACTCCCGCCGAACTGGCGGACGATGTTACGTTCTCATATTCGTTGACATCGCACAACGATGCCGTATCTGCCGTTCGTGAAGGCTCCGGTTTATTTACTTATCGGGTTATTTGCCTATCGGGGCATAAGTCGACCTGGCTTATTCAGGCGTCTTCAGTTGCACGCCACGCTGTTTCAGGGCCATCTCAAGTTCGGTGCGGTCAATCTTTGCGGGGTCGATCAGCGCTGTAACCCTGCCGTCTTTGAAGCTCGCCGTCGCGGTCTCAACGCCTTTAAGGCGATAGACAGCGTCATAAGCCCCCAGACAACAGCCCTTGCAATCGAGTCCCACGACTGGAATCTCGATCAGTTTCAACTTCGTCTTCTCAATCGTTCTGAGCGGCTTCATCCCAAACGTATGTCGAGACGCGTTGCGGAGCTGGCCATCGAACTGCTCCACAATCTGCTCGGCCGTCGCGTTGGGAAAGACCTTCGCCGCGTCATAGTCAAAGCTCGCTTCGGCGTTCTCGAAATCGATTTCTACCAGCCTGTACTGCGGAAGTTTCTCGAAGACCACACGCAAATCCCGCACGCGGTCTGGCGAAAACAAACCGGTAATCTGATGCTTGATGAGCTTCGGCGAAGCGGGTTCGTCGGCGGCGGCGTTCAAGCCTGCGGCCGCCACTAACAATGCCGACGTGAAAACAATTCGCTGCCACATGACTCCTGGCTCCCGGTTTCTTATCGAGTCTGCCATAGCGGGCTCTGGGTGAATTCATGAATCAATGTCCGAAGGCCGCCGCCGTACTTTGTTGTGCCGGCGATGATGGCCGCAATCGAGTCGCGGTCGGCGAATGAGAGTTCGCGGCCCATTGCGTAGATGGCGAATCGCTCGGCGAGATTCTTCAGAAATCGGCCCGAATCGGCCGCCAACAGCGATTGCAACTCGAGGACATCCCGAAATGGCCGCTCATCGGGCAGAACTCCTGACGCATCGACGGGCGGCCCGAGCTTGAAGCTGATGTCAACGAAAGGATCGATCGCACCGCGCGGCGCCGGGTCGCCCGCCCCAATCGAGCGGTAGCGCGTGCGAAATCCGCCAATAACGTCAAAGGCTTCCAGCGCGAAACCCGGCGGATCGATCTTCGCATGACAGGCAGCACAGGTCGCATGATCGCGGTGTTTGGCGAGTTGCTCGCGAATGGTTGTAGCTCCACGGACGTCTGGCTCGACGGCTGCGACGTTCGATGGGGGCGGCTCGGGCGGCTGGCCCAGAAGGCGATCGAGGACGAACGCTCCCCGTGGCACCGGCGATGTGGTCGTCCCGTTGGCCGTGATCTTCAGAATCGCCGCCTGGGTCAGGAATGGTCCACGCGGCGAATCCGGGGGCAATTCGACGCGACGAATCGTCGAGCCTTCTACACCGGCAATGCCGTAATGCAATGCGAGTTTCTCGTTGAGCAGAGCGAAATCCGATTTGACGAGATAACTGGCGTTGAGGTTCTGTTCGAGCAACTCGCGGAAATAGGCCCGCGTTTCGGCGATCATCGAGTCTTGCAGATAAGAATTGAATTCGGGGTACAGCTTGCGGTCAGGATCGTTCGCGGCGATCTGTCGCAATTTGAGCCACTGGCCCAAAAAGTCGTCAATAAACCGTTGCGACCTGGCATCTTTTAAGAGTCGGTCGACTTCAGATCGAAGCACAACCGGTGTGTGAAGCGTTTCTGACGCCGCCAGTTCGAAGAGTTGGTCGTCGGGCATCGAATTCCATAGAAAGTACGAAAGCCGCGATGCCAGCGAATAGTCATCAATCACTGCCGTCGGCGCTGCGTTTCTCACGCTCGGTTGTGCGTTCGGCGAATTTGACTGGGCATGAGCGGGACGGCGATCAGACTCAAGATGATAGAGGAAATCGGGCGAGCACAACGCGGCGCGGTACGCCCAGCGCATCGCCGTCTCGAAAGAATCGCCCGTCGCAAGTCGTTCGATGACCTTCCCGACGTAAGCCAGTCGCACCTCTTTGGGAACCGGCCGCCGAAACGCTTTGGGAAGAAAACTCGCGAGCAGCCGGTCGGCATCAGCCAGCGGTTCTTCGCTTTTAACCGTCCACAGACCCGAGACCTGGTCGGCGACGTTCTTGCCCATAAAGAGTTTCTGCCGAAATGGTTCATGCCTGGGCGGTCGGATGTCTGGCTGTTCGCTCTGCTTAAATTCGACTAACGGCAGGTCGCCGAACAAGCGGCGATGGCTGGCCGGTGGCCAGGAGTCATAGAGCGGCCCCTCAACCTCGAGCCAGTCGCAGGCGATGCCGGGGCCAATGAAACCCATCGCACGCTCCTTCCCCCGGGTGTGTCCACTGACGAGTGAAGCCGCGTTAAATCCGATCGTTTCCCGGGCGTTCAACCAGGTGACGACTTGATGTGTCTGCTCTTTGAGTGAAGGAGCATCGAAGTAACCGAGGACTGTGCTGGGGTGCCCACCGCCGCGGCCATCGCCGGTGAGTTGTACGATCGAGAGACGGGCCGCTTCAGTGCCGCGTGCGGGGAGCACTTTGCCTTTGTCCCACTGAAAGCTCCACAGCGATGTGCGCAGGCGATAGCGTGCGGGGTAGATGGCGACAAATTCATTGAAGTACGGATGAAACGCCTCGTCTTCATGCCGGAAGAGGCCGACGCAGGCCCCATTGTCAAAGTTTCCGATACGCTCATGAGCTCCCTGATCAATGTGCATCTGCTCGCCTGCCGGTGGGAAGTCAGGATCGGGCTGCTTGTTCTTCAAGAGAACTCCATCGCCGTGAAGCAGGACATGCGCCACGAACCCGTGCGGATTCGCCAGCGAGATTCTCTGCGTTTTCACAGTCGGCGGTTCCGGCTGTATTGCAATCGCCAGATCGAGTACATGATCGGCCGCCTCGATGTACTTGGCGAGGTTGACGTGCGAAATATCGAGCGCATCGCTATTCTTGTCGAAGCCGTGTGCCGAACCATCGGCAGGGAGTTCGCCCGCGAGTGCAATACCCGGCATATCGAACAAATCGCGAATCGTATTCTCGTACTCGGCCCGCGTGAGTCGCCGTACACCCGTCTGCACATCGCCGGCAAACTTCTTTTGCTCGGCCTCGATGAGAGACTCTTTGAGCCACTTTAAGAGCGCCGCTTTCTC
>JAYTRB010000747.1:0-4461 GCA_043746425.1 Planctomycetia bacterium | reverse complement strand
TCGTGCATCGAGTTTTTGTGGGAAGTGTGGCCATCCGCTCTCGTCCAACTCGTTACGGCGATTCAGGTATATGCGTTGGAAGTGTACGCGGAAGCAATTCTTCGAGAGGGTGGATTTTCCCTGGTCACGGTTCAGGCGGTGGATGTCGGCCAATATCGGCATCGACTCACAGAATTGTTTACACGTCAGTTCTCGACAAAGGATAACGCCGTCATCGAAATCGACCGCCTTGAACCGCGAGTGCTTAGCGTTCGCGTTTCGTTTCCGACAAATCCTGCAGAATGACTGCGGCGCGATACCAGGAACGGCAAATTGACAAAAGGGTCGTTCGTGAATGAGGAAGAATTAAGAATTTGTGCGGATGATGGAGAAGATGACCAAGAAATCCAGAAATCCGCAAACAAGAGACACAAATCTGTGGCGGGCAGTTGCCGGTTCGGTGTCGCCGACGTATTCTGACAGCACAGACAATCGACATCCGAATCAACACCATGGGTGAGGGGTTGAGTGATGCTGAAGTCCGCGGCAGTGACTGGCTTCGCTACCGTTTTGGCTTTTCTGGCGACTGTGCCGGCGGCCTCCCGCGCCGAAGACCGCTTCCGTGAGACCGACGACGAAATTCGCCTGGCGCTGCCAGACATCGAGGCGGCAATCCGCAAACGGGGATACGTCACCGGCGTCGCCGCCCAGTCGTTGCTCGACAAGAAGACCGGATTCCGCGACGCCGGATTCGGCTTGGATATTGTCGATTGGATCATGGAGCCCGGAAGTGACGAGGCTTATCGCAGCAAACTCAACAAAGAGCTTGTCTACGAATTCGGCAATGCCTGGCACGGGAAAACTCCCAAGCGATCCATTGAAGGCCCGCAAATCTGCACACAGGCCAAACAACTGCAACCCCAAGTGATCGCGGGAAAAGATTTTCTCGGCATCAAACAGCAGTTTCAGTATCGCACGGCCGCCCCCGGCCACATAGCCGGGTCTGTCTGGAATCAGACCATCGTCTTTCCGGAAGGAAAGCGATACTTTTTTTCCAGCGATCGTATTACGACCACCAACAGCAGCGACGCGATGTTTCTGCGGCTCGACATGCCGGGCCATATCAAGCACAGCAGGGGAGACTCATTCAGCGAGGTGTATCTCAGCTACCATGGAAGGATTCCTGCGAATGCGTTTTTCGAGAACTTTGCCCCCGACGAGAAATTTAATTATACCCGGGGCCGCGACCAGCGACCGCAACGCTTTATTCGTGCCTATCACATGCGCGATCCAAAAACGGGCCAGGACGGTCCGTGGCTGGCGGGGATGACACTCGCACCCGACGTTGTTTCCGAAGCCTGGTGCCATCAGCGCGGTTACGTGTGCCTGATTGAAGAGTTCGGCGGTCGCCCTGTCAAAGCGGGAGAGTCATTTTGTGCCGCGTTCGTCATCGGGTTTTTCGATTCGATCGATGAAATGCACGCGGTTTACGATCAATACGAAGGGCACACAGGATTGGAGATTGACGAGGCGGGGTGGAAACTTACGAAGTGATTCACTGTCAACTTGACGAAAGGGCACGAGGATATCCACGATTTGAATGATGCGGCCACCGTTGCTGCGAATCCGCGAGCAGCGACGTCATTTGCGATTTGCTTCAAAATTCGTCCTGGTTCCGACGAAAAATTCGGGAGGGTAATTCGCGGTCCTTCCCAACCATCAATGGCCGCGTTTTTTGATTTATGGCGAAATCGATGAACCTGGCATAAGATAAATAACACAGTCGCGAATCGTCTTGGATTCTGTTGAACATCCGGCACATCAACTTCCCGCAAGAAGACGAGGAAACACGATGGCAAAGACGCACGTGGATGACGTTCGTAATGTGGCGCTGGTGGGGCACGGAGCGGTCGGGAAGACGACCCTCGCAGACCTGTTGCTTTTTCGCTCGGGAGCTGTCTCGCGCGCGGGTTCGGTAGATGATGGGTCGAGCGTCCTCGATTTTGACGATGAGGAAAAGCAGCACAAATACACCATCTCGTCGAGTCTGATTCATTTCATGCATGCGGGCAAGGCGTTTACAGTCATCGACACGCCGGGCTATCCCGATTTCATTGGACAGGTGATCGGCGCTCTGCGGGCCGTCGAGACCGCCGTCATCGTCATCAACGCTGCTGCCGGAATCGAAGTCAATACACGGCGGACATTCGCTTTGGCCGGGGAAGAAGGATTGGGGCGGATGATTGTGCTCAACAAGCTCGATCAGGAGAACATCCGCTTCCCGGAACTTATCGAAACAATCCAGGCGACTTTCGGAAAGAAGTGCGTCCTGATGAACGTTCCCAATGGGCTGGGCGCGGCCTTCACCTCGGTCATCAGCACGTTGCACGTCCCTGAGACCGCTCCGCCGGGCATGCCGATCGACCCGGCCGGCGTCACCCAATCGCTGATGGACGCCATCATCGACGCCAACGAAACGTTGATGGAACGCTACCTCGAAGGGGCCGAATTTACCGACGACGAAATTGCGCACGGCATCGAACATGCCGTTGCAGTGGGAACTTTGATTCCCATTTTCTGCCTTTCCGCCAAGACTGGAGTCGGGGTTGCGGAGTTCATGACGGCCTACGCCGAAGACGGTCTGACGGCGGCCGACATCGCCCACAAAGCCACAACTGCTGCGGGTGAAGAGCTGCCAATCGAGGTGAAAGAAGACGGACCGTTTGTGGGGCAAGTGTTCAAGACTCGCATCGATCCGTTCGTTTCGCGGATGAGTTATATTCGAATTTTTGAAGGCCGGATCGCCAGAGAAGGAACAGTGCAGTCTTCGCGGACGGGAAAAACGCTGAAGGTCGCCAGCCTGTTCCGTATTCAGGGGGGCCAGCAGGAACCAATCGATAGCGCCTCGGCCGGCGACATCGTGGCCCTGATCAAAATGGAGGACTTGCAGGTGGGCGACACGCTCACCGACGGCAAAGCGGGGCCAATCACATTGCCGCCGCTCAAATTCCCGACTCCAATGATCGGCTTGGCCGTCGAACCCAAGAGTCGCAACGATCAGACCAAGATTTCACCGGCGCTGCACAAGATCGAAGAAGAAGACCAGACCTTTCATACGACGCGCGAGGCCCAGACGCATGAAATGGTCATGCGGGGGATGAGCGATCTGCACCTGAAGATCATTGAAGAACGGCTGCACCGTCGCGAGAAGGTTGACGTCCTTACGCATTCGCCGAGAATTCCGTATCGCGAATCGGTGGCCGGAGCGCACGAAGGGATGTACCGACACAAGAAGCAGACCGGTGGGGCTGGCCAGTTCGGAGAAGTTCACATGCGTGTCTCGCATCTGCCGCAAGGCCTCAATATGGAGGAATACTGCACACGAGCCCGCTTTGAAAGCATGCGATCGTATCACTATCATCCGGAGATCAATTACGTGTTCATCGACCGAGTTTCCGGAGGGTCGGTGCCCAATCAGTATATCCCCGCGGTCGAAAAAGGAGTTCTCGACCGGATTGAGAAAGGGGTAATCGCCGCTTGCCAGGTGCAGGATGTGTGCGTCGAGCTGTTTTTCGGCAAAGACCACCCGGTCGATAGCAACGAAAACGCCTTCAAGACCGCGGGGGGCATGTGTTTTAAGCAAGAATTCGCTCTCGCCAAGCCAGTTTTGCTGGAACCGATCGTCAAACTGGAAATTCTGGTTCCGGGCGACAAATTCGGCGATATCACAAGCGACCTGAATGGCCGTCGCGGACGGGTCGAAGGAATGGACACGGCACCGGGGGGCTATCAGACAATTATCGCCAAGGCGCCCCTGTCGGAAGTCACCACCTACGCCCGGTCATTGCAGAGCGTAACCGGCGGGCGCGGGTCGTTCACGATGGAATTCAGCCACTATGAAATCATGCCGGCCAACGAACAGGCCAAAGTCGTGGCATCCGCCGCAAAACATAAGGAAGATGACGAATAGGATTCGCGGGGAGCCTATTTCGGTTCAGCCGTGATGATCCGGTTCTTCGAGTCGAGGTCGGTGACCTTCAGGAAATCGAGGCGTTTGGCAAACTCGGCAAAGTCGCTGACAGGTCCCACCTTAATCGTCGTCGTTTCGTCGTCGCTCGTAATTTCGGCTTCGGACTTGTGTCCCTTATCGGCCAGAGCCCTCAACTTGTCGCGCAGGTCGTCTTGAGCGTCGATTTCAAGCATGCCTTTCACTACCACCGTTACGATTTCGACGGCGCCTTGCACTCCCGAGTCGTCGCCGACATTGTCGGACGATTCGGCGGGGGGAAGTCCTGCCAGGAAGGCAATTTTTGGAATCAACGCGGGGACAGCCTGCTGGAGGGCCGTATCGAAATCCGCCTGGGTTTTGGCTGCCAGAAGTTTATCGAATACGCCATTGACGAGTGCAAGCAATTCCAGATACTTGGGCTTGTTTTCGGCGAACGATTCGGCAGACAGCGTCGTGGACAGCTGAGCCCGGTA
>JAYTRB010000746.1:0-3866 GCA_043746425.1 Planctomycetia bacterium | reverse complement strand
CGGGCGATCCGCTTCTGCCAATACTCGTCTTCGGACGCGTCGATCTCGTCACGGGTGTAAGACCGGGGAAATGACTGGTAGATGGCAAACAGCGCTTCGGTCTCGCGCAGAGCGCCCATGATCGCCAGTTCATGCTCGTCGCGGTCGATCTGCAAGAGGGCCGCTTCGTCGGCAGACTCTTCGTCGCCCCGCGCGGCAAAGGCCGCAATTTTCCGGTTGATCTTCCGCCGATTGATGGCCGCCCGTTTCAGATTCTGGAGTTTGATCTGCAATTCAAGGACGCACTGCATCCAGCGCCGCGGTTCGGTATCGTGCTGGCCGACGACGAAATGTTTCAACTGGAAGTTGGTTCGCGGCTGTTGAATGGCACAGATCGCCAGCGCGAGTTCCGATTCGCAGCGTTCAATGATTTCATTCATAAGGCCACCGTAGTGAAGCCGGCCGGCGCGGCGCGGGCTGAACTGAGATTGCCGGCGCCCGCCGTGCCGACAGCCGACGCGACATAGGTCGCAAATGTCATTTTCTCGCCCCCCGCGGTGACGTTGAGCGTGCTGTCATCGCCCCCCATGCACAGCAGCTTATTGCCATCGGAACCAGAGGCCCCCAGGCTTTTCGGAAAGCTCGCGGCGATTGCCGAGGTCGTGTCACTCGACACCGTCATCTTTTCAACGACGTTCGACGGTGTGCCATTGGCCTGGCCGCCAACCCAATAACCCTTCGACAAACCATCGCTGCCGGCCATCGAAAAATAGCGCGCTGTGCTGAGGTTGGCACTGGCCTGGGCCACGGTCGTGTCGCTCGAAAAAATGACTTTGTCGGCTGTCGCCACCTGGCTGCGCCCGTCGCTGGTAAAACCACCGCCCCAGTAGCCCTTCGTCGCATCGCCATTCATCGCACTCAGGCCGGCGCGGGCTTGCGACAGATTGGCGCTGGTTTGCGCCGCGGTCGAGTCGGTTGAGAATGCAAGCTTGTCGGCTGTCGTGACTTTGGAAGTTCCGTCATAGCCGCCGGCCACATAGCCCTTGGTCTGGCGTTCACTCAGCCCGGCCAATTCTTGCCGCGCCGCCGAAATGCCGGCCGAGGCCTGTGCCGCGGTCGTCTCGGTGGCGAACGGCATTTTATCGGCGACGGCCACGACGGTGGAAAGCGAGCTGGCGCCGCCGAGGGTATAACCCGCGACAGCCGGGTTCGCAATCGAACCCATTGTGTAACGCACTGTCGAGAGATTTCCGCTCGCGAGAGCTGAAGTTGTTTCGGGGGTTGTCTGCGTCTTGTCGCAGGTCGCCTGCAGGTTTCCCAGAGCGTCCTGGCCGCCCAGCGTGTACAGGCCGGGGCTGGCGGCGCAGCAGGGGGAGCCAGGAAATAGAAAGCCGGGGGGCCAGCGCAGGCCCAGCCAGCGCGAAAGGGGCTCGTGCCGAATGTCCCTGTCTTGATTTTGAAGTTCTGTCAGCATTCCAGATCGATGAGCTCCCACCCCTGATTGTCGTAATTCCAGCCGCAGGTCACCCATTTTCCCTGCGCGGCGTTGGCGTAACGGTTGTAGACACCGGGCATTGACTGTCCCGAATCGGTTTCGCTTCCGAGGCTGCCGGTAAAGATGTTGATTGTGCCGCTGGCCCCTTTATTGATCGCGGCGGCGATTGTCTTGCCCCGAAACGTGAGCATCGGCAGAGGGGCGAAAAGGGCCACAGCCGAAGTGGAATTTGTGGGGGGGCCCAGACAGAAGAAGCCTCCCGTCTGCTTTTTGAGTTTCCATGTGCCGGGGCGCGGGCCCCAGGCGTCGCCGAACGCCGGCGCACCATCGGCCGGGTCATACAGCGCCACCATCGGCCCCGACCGCGTGCCATAGCCGTATTGTCCGGCGGTGACCGCGACCGGGCCATTCACGAAACAGTTCGCCTGGCAGCCGAACGTGTTCGGCTGATCGACCGTCAGCACGACGTGCCCCGGTTCGACGATCGCCACGCCCGTAACCCGGACGATGCCGTACGCGGGTACCGGGGTCGAGCTGTTGTTGACGAACTCCAGCCATTGCTGATTGTCGAACGTAGAGAAGTTTTCGGGCATGAATCGAGGCTATCTTCCTCCCTGGACGTCGCGCAGATTCTTGAGGGCCGCGGCCGCCGCCGGGCTGAGGCGCGGCGGGTCGCGGCGGCGTTCGGCATGCCGCCGCTCGTGCCACGGCGGAATGACCAGCGAGAATTCGTTGTTGCGGCTGGCACGGGTCACGGCGCCCGATGGGCCCCCCGACCATTGCACCTGCTGAATCGCTCCATCGGGACTGATGGGAACGATCCCGGCGTATTCGACCTCGTCGGTTGCGAGGGTCTCAAACTCGGCCTGGGCCGCGTCGAGAAAGGCGTTGGCCTCGCGCTCGAGCGAATCGGCGTTGTCGGTCGTGCCGATGGGGTTGTTTTGCAGGTCGTATTGCGTCGTCACGGTGAAAACGAGATCGTCGCGGCGAAGGACTTTGGGCCCGGTGCCATGCGGTTCGCCCGGCAGCGTCCGCTCATACGTCTGCCGCACCTCCTGCAGGGTGGCGCTCTCTTTTACGCCGTGGGCGACGGTGAGGTAAAGCTGCGCTTCGCCGAACGTGCCGTCAGCGTTGAGCTGCAAAACGGGTTCAGCGAAACGCACGATGCCCCGTTCGGCGTCGATGGTAAACCGGCCAAGACAGGGGCGCTGCTCGGGAATGTTGCGGGCGTCGAGCGCGCGGTTCCAGTAGACCCCCTCGACCCCGGCGGGCCGGGGGCGCTCGATGTCGTCACTGTCGGTATAGGTTTCGAGCTGGCCATGCTCGAGCGGCAGAAGTTGCCACAGGTTCTGTACGGGGCCATCGTAGCCGGCAATCTGAAACTGTTGTTCGCTGGTGAAAGGGGCGGTGCATTTGAGGCGGTACCAGCGGTAAATGGTTCTGCTGGCCAGGGCCCGGTCGGCGGCGTCGGCCACGTTGGCGAAACCATAATACGATTCCTGTCCCCAGCCCGCGTGAGGCATGTAGCTCAGGTCGCCAAGGGGCTTGATCTCGCCCGTGGTTTCCTCACCGACCGCTTCCAGCCGGAACCGCGTCTGAAAGCGGGTGGGGGCCGCCACGAGCAGCAGTGAATCGGGCATCGTCGGGGGGTCGATTCCGAAATTGCGCGTACGCTGCGTCAGCATGTCGGGAAGATCGGCGCCCGCTCCCGACAGCGCCAGCCAGACGCGGCCGTCGAGATCGAGCACGACCCGACACCCCAACGACTCGGCGAGACTGGCCAATTCCTGGGCCGGGTTGGCAAACACCCAGTCGACTTCGGGGCGCGATTGATTGGGAAGCCCCGAAACATCGAAATTCGATTCGCCCATCGCCTGTAAGAGTGTGGCGGCCAGATCCTGCGGCGCCTGTTCGGTTGTCGTGTCGAGCGTGCCATCTCTCTGCCGGACGTTATACCGTCCGCTGATCTGGCCATACCGCCAGGTCCAGCGGCGATCGAGAATGGCCAGGCTCACGACCATTCCCGAGCGGTCGCGGCGAACGTGGGCATTGTCGAGCACGCAGCCGGGAAACTCGAGCTCGACAGCGTCGAATGTGATGGCCATCGTTCCAATCTCGGCCGGCAGGCCGAACTGCGGCGCAATGTCGACCAGCGCCACTCCGGGAGTAATGCCGTGCGAAAGCGTGTACGACCACGAGAGAACCTGGTCGAGACCGGGAAAGGTGAGCAGCGGGGTGGGGGGCATGAGCGGGTGGTGCTTGTGGTACAGAGGTGGCGTCGGTCAGTGCCCTGCGGCGGCGAACGTCGATGCAATTCTGGAAATGATGTGCGAGAACGATCGGTGAATGAGAAACGAGAGTCGCGGCAAAGAGCGGGTGTGGTCTTTTTTTT
>JAYTRB010000745.1:0-8199 GCA_043746425.1 Planctomycetia bacterium | reverse complement strand
TTGCAAGCGGCGCTCGCTCGAATCAGGGAACGAAATCCCTGCGCCAGGGGTGCCGTCTGGTTTCACCCCGACCTACTTGTTGCCCGTCACCGTGATCGTCACCGGCAGGCTGGGCATCGAGACGAGCGTTTTTGGCCTGTCCGTCGCTTTCAAATCTTTGTGGTAAGGAACCTGGGCCTGCCCGAGAACCGAGAGCGTGTAATCGCCCGGTCGGCTGCCGTTCTGAACGTCGATTGTTAACTTCGCCTCCAATTGCCCGGCAGCAATTTCGAACGAGCCGAAGTTGAAGTTGCCCGGGAAGGCCAATGGAATGATGGTAATCTTATCCTTAAAATCAGGCCACAGCCGGGTGGCGATGAGTTTCAACTCGGCCTTCTTGCCAGCTTCAACTGAAATTCTCTCGGGAATGATCTTGAGACCGTAAGGGGCTTTGTCGCGTACGCCAACGATGAGTTCACGCATTGGCTGGCTGGCAGTAAGATTGGGCTCTGTCCAGACGCGCGTCGTCGGACGGACTTCGCGGCGAATGGTCTTGCCGTCGTGGACCGCACTCGCCATTAACTTGACCGGCACGGCCGTTTCAACGGCCTCACCATCGGCCCAGAGCACGATGAGGCCGCGCGTGTTGTTGTTGATGACTGTCGGCGAGGCGTGCACGCCGGCGGGAAGGCCTTCGGCGGTCAGCGTGATGGGGCCATTGAACCCGCCGCGCTGGTGGATAATGACGTCGAGAAACGCTGCTCCACCGCGCCAGAGATTTGTTCCTGCGGGTCCGGGCGTTTCCCCGTGGATCGTCGCTACATGAAAATCGACAACCGCTTTGCGGATCGCAAGCACGTACTGGTAGCGCACACCGCCGCGACCGTAACGGTCTTGCACGAGCACCCGGTACTGCCGTTTGGCTTCGAGAGTGGCCAGTCCATAAGGATCGCGAAGATGGCCATCGAAGGCCTGGATGCGATGGCCGTAGTCGTCGAATTCCACGACTTGGTTGTCTTTGTCGTCGATGACCACCAGATACGGATCGGCCTGCCCTGCGATTCGTTCGGAATAGACGTCGAATTCGTAAGGCCCACTCTCGGGAGCCTCGAACGAAAACCAGTCGGCATCGCGCGGTTCGTCGAACCGACCGCTTACGATCGCCGGCAAGGCAATCGACTGCGCGTGTAAACGATCGTTATTCGGCTCAGTTTCGAGCGTCACAGGTCCGTCGGCGGCAACAATGGGGGCCGGATGAAGCGCCCCAACCCCCAGCGGTACGCGCACCTGTGTGCCGTCGAGGGTACATGTTGCTCCGGTGGGGAGCACGCTGTGGTCGGTGGGATGTTCGAGGAAAATATAACGTCCTGTTCCGGCCAGGTCTGCGGGCAGTGCGAACGGGAAGCGAAACTCTTCGAGTGGAAGTTCGCCAGACCTGGTCGGAGCATACTTTCCGGTCTTGAAATTTCGCCCCAGGGCGAGAAGCTCGACAGACTTACCTGGCTCGACGGCGCGCGGGAAAACGTTCTCGACCTGTGGACGATTGGTAACGATGAGGCGGTACGGAAACCCGCCGCGATACGACAGATCGTGAACGACAACGATATAGTCGCCGTCCAGCGGAGCAATAAAATCGATGAACGGATCGCGGCCATGGTAGTCGCCGCTGGTCCCCAGAATTTGTCCAGTGTCGGTGCTAAGAATCAGGGTGCCGTCAAATGCCGAATCGAGCTTCTGCGCCTGGCAGTCGAGCGTGATGCGCTCGCCTTTTTTGGCTGCCAGCTTGTAGACATCCTGGCCATTGCCATCGGAAGTTCCATGCACAGCCGAGTTGACGGCAATCGTTTGAGCCTGCGCGGCGAGATTATTCGGCTCGATTTCGGGGATGTCGACGAGCTCGCGGCTGACAGCGAACAGGCGGGGGTTGCTCGCGCCGAACCGACCGATGAGCCGGACGTCGTATGTTCCTTCGGGCACGTCGGGGGCAACCGTGATTTTGAACCGGCCGGGTTTCACCAACTCGGCCTTGAATCCCGGATGATCGAATCGCAGGGCGTTTACGTCTTCAGTGTCGCGCCCGGCGACTTCGACTTCTACAGCCGTTCCTGCCCCTGCCCCCAGCGGCTGAATTCGGTCGAAGCGAATCGAAGGCAGTTCGGCGCGACCCGTGGCAGTGAATCCACACACGCAGAGCAGCAGGCCGGCGACGAACCCAGCCGCATGCATTTTAGATCGCTGAGGCGTTACCGCCAAAACACGGCTTGCACAATGCAAAGTCGGCGGAAAATGCCCCTCCCTCAGGGGGGTTGCCCTTGCCGCCATTGGCCAAAGTCCTTCTGCGTTTCCTTCCATCAGCATAATTCTTCAATCGGGCGACCTTCGCTGAGAATGGCGAGCGGACGATTCGCCTGGTCGTAAAAAACGTGCGTGTGATCGATCCCCAGCACATGGTACATCGTCGACAGAACGCAGCCGGGCGAATACGGCTTGCTCGTGGGATATTCGGCCTTCGAATCGGTCGTGCCGATCATCTGTCCCATTTTCAGGCCTCCCCCGGAATAGACGACCGACATCGCGCCCGGCCAGTGATCGCGGCCCGCCGTGGGGTTGATCCGCGGAGTGCGGCCGAACTCGCCGAACGTCATAACGAGCACTTTCTTGTCGAGTCCGCGAGATGCCAGATCGCTTACGAGAGTGGCCACGGCGCGGTCATACTTTGGCAGAAGGTTGTTCTTGAGTTGAGCGAAGTTGTCGCTGTGTGTGTCCCAGCCCCCCCCGGCCTGAATTGTGACGAAGGTGACGCCGGCCTCGACCAGACGGCGTGCGAGAAGGCAGCTCTGACCCAGATCGTTGCGACCGTATCGATCGCGCAGTCGCGGATCCTCGCGATGGACATCGAAGGCTCGCAAGGCCGTGTCGCTGGTAATCATTTCCAGGGCATCGCGGTAGAATTTGTCGATACCGATGATGTCGCCCCGGGCATCGATGTCGCGCCGAATCGTATCGACGCTGTTGAGCAGTTCCCGCCGGCGTTCGAGACGATCGACAGTCACGCGGCCGGGAAGTTTGAGGTTGCGGACGTTGAATCCGTCAGAGTTGGGATCGCTCTCAGGAGCGAAAGGGTTGTACGATGCGCCGAGATAGGCCGCTTTGCCGAGCCCGAGTTTGTTCGGAAGGTTGACATACGCCGGCAATCCCCGAGTATTCGAGCCGCGCATTTTCGCGGTCACCGAACCGACTGCGGGATAGATATTGTCATTGACTTCGATTGTAGGCTGGTAGCCGGTCAGCATCCACTGCGCGCCCATGCCGTGCCCGGCGTTGGTGTGTGTTGCCGAGCGGACAACGGCCATCTTATCCATGACGGCCGCTTGCAGCGGCAGATGTTCGCTGATGCGAAGGCCAGGGACGTTCGTCGAGATCTCCTGAAATTCGCCACGAAATTCGGCGGGCGCATGTGGTTTGAGATCGTACATATCGAGATGACTGGGCCCCCCCGCCAGCCACACCAGAATGACGGCCGTGTCGTTGACAGCGGCCCCGTTCTCGGCCGCCACAGCCCGGGCTCGCAACACATCGGCCAGGGCCAGGCCGCCGACAGACAGCGCGCCGACGCGCAAAAAGTTCCGCCGCGCAAAGCCAGCGCACGTTCGTACCGATGTTCCTAAAATGTCGAGCATGGGGAATACCCTGGAATGACATTTCTCTCGCCCCTGTGACGAGAGAAACGTAAGTCAGTGATTAAACATAAATTCCTTTGAATTCAGCAAACTCCACAGCACGTCTTCGAGTGCCTGCTGGCGGTTCGATGCGCCGCCAACGTAACTCACTGTCTTGCCGAGCTCTTCGGGACGAGGGGGCCGGGTCATGGCGGCCAGGTAGAGCTCTTCAATGGCTTGTTCGTCGGTTCGGTTTTCTTTGAGAAGTCTGGCAATCCGCCCCTCGCCGCTGGCCAGCTTGTTCTCGATTTCCTCAGAATTCGAGAGCAGGAGCGCTTGTGCCAGTGTCGCCCCAGCCGATCGTTCGCATTCGCAGCCCGTCACCCGCTTAGGGCGGTCGAACGTTTCGAGAAAGTATGAACCGAAGCCTTCATGTGGCAGGTCGACTGCCCGCGCATCTGACGCCATGCCGCTGAAATTGGTTTTCGTCCCAGTCGCCAGATCGACGGCATCGTGCAACACTTCGGCAACCAGCCTGCGCGAGTAAAAGCGGGCGAAATTCTGCATGTCAGACTGATTGCCCTCGGTCGGTTGAGAGGCCAGGGCATACACCTGGCTGAGTGCTAATTGCCGCACCAGATGCTTCATATCAAACTTGTGATCGATGAAATCCCGCGCGAGCGCATCGAGCAATTCGGGATTCGTGGGTGGATTTGTCTCGCGCATGTCGTCAACCTGATCGACCAGGCCGCGGCCAAAGAAATGTCCCCACATCCGATTGACGAAAACCCTCGCGAAAAACGGATTCTCGGGGCGAATCATCCAGTCGACGAGCGCATGCCGCGGGTCTTGTTCGGAAGTGAATTTCGCATATTCGCCATCGAGATACTTTGGCTCAGGCGATTTCTTCGTGAGTGGGTTGATGTCTCCCATTGTCACCCGTGGCGACGAGTAATACGGTGGCGGCTCGCCGAAACTCTTGCGTCCCAACCGGGTGAAAAAACCTGCCAGGCCATAGTAGTCCTCCTGCCCCCAGCGCTCATACGGGTGGTGATGGCAGCGGGCGCATTGCAGACGTATGCCCAGGAAAACCTGAGACGTGTCGGCCGTCACCTGGTGCAACTGGTCGTCGCGCATCTGCCAGTACCAGTTGATGGCCGGTGCATCCTGCCATTCGCCGGCAGCCGCGACAATTCCTCGCACGAATTCGTCGTAAGGCGCGTTGCGCGCAATTTTGTCTTTGATCCAGTTGTGGAAGGCGTATGCGGCCCGGTCGGCGCCGGCCAATTGCGAATTCCGTAGAATCGTCCCCCAGCGCATGGCAAAAAATGCCGGGTAATCGGACGATGCCAGCAGGCGATCGACGAGCTTAACGCGCTTGTCGGCCGCCTCCTCGGCTAGATACGTCCGCGCATCTTCAAGAGCGGGCAGTCGGCCACACAGATCGACCGTCACGCGGCGGATGAAAGTCGCGTCGTCGGCAGGGGGAGAGGGCATGAGCCCCAGCTTCATCCATTTCTCGGCACTCAGCCGGTCGATATAGTGCTCGGTATTGAAATGGGGAATGCTGCCGAGCGACTGGCCGTGCGGCGCCAGTGCCCGAAAGACGGCGACCTGCCCCATGTATCGGGCCATGATTGCCGCTTCCCCTGAGCGGCCGCTGGACTCGACGAGCCCATCAGCCGAGACGGATGCGACCGGTCCCATATTGCTTTCAAATTGTGCCGCCCCCGTCACGTTGCGCGCGGCGCCATTGCTGTAATGGGCCATCACAGCCAATTGCTGACGTGCGCCCGACGGCATGACCCGTTCGTGCGGATCAATCGAGATTTTTACGACGCGCGGAACATCGGGTGCAGAAGCTGGCGTACCCTGGGCGATCCATTGGTGCAAAATCCGATATGGTTCGGATCCGAGGTCGATGCGTTTTCCACCGCCATGGGGGATTCGGCCTGTTGCTTTACTGAGCAGCAAGCTGTTTTCGGCCGCCGAACCGAAAATTCGCCGACCGCGCGCTTCTGAGACGATCGCCTCATAATCGAAATCGGCGTCGAATCCAAACAACGACAACTTGAACCCGTTCTGCCCGCTGGCTTTACCGTGGCAACCCCCGGCATTGCATCCGAACCGGCTGAGGAGTGGTTCCACCTGAGTGGCGAAGTCGATCTTCTGATCGAACGCAATGCCAGGAGTGGTGTCGAGCGTTTCAGCAGCCCGCACGGACTGGTTCGCCGTCAGCATCGCGGCAAGGAGTGCCAAACCGCGGAGCAATGTCCGGGAATGCATCGAAACCAACCGTTCGGAAAGGAGGGAAACTGAGGGAGGATTCGTCGGTGTGGTGTTTCGTTCCTTTAAGTATAAACGGCTATGGATGGGATCTGCAATAAGAAAATCGACGGACGACCGGCTTCCCGGTATTTTTTGGTGTTTTTTCAGCCACGGCCGCAGGTGCCTTCGGGGCCGCTATTCTGCAAAGTGTGGCGTTTTGCAGTCGTTGGAGGCTAAATAAGGGGCCGCGCAGGCGCCGCCGGCTGCTGTGGGCAATAGGCGCTTCTGAGCTGCAGCGCGCCGTTTAAGGTGTCGCGGGAACCGCGAGCGACGGCGCGCCAGCGAATGTTTGGGCGAATCTTAATTGCCCGAGGCGACGGCGACCTTTTTGACGTCTTCAGGATTGAGCGCGTGTTGCAGGCGGGAATAGCGAATGGGATTCTGCTTGAATTTACCACGCGATTCGGCAGTCTCGAAGAGAAACAGTTCCCCCTCAAAAAACGCGCCAAACTTCACATTGCCGCGCACGGCGATGTCTTTGTCGGCGAGGGTGACCGGGTCGCAACCCAAAAGCCGGGGCGCGTACCGCGCTGGATCAGCCTTGAATTCGTCGCGCTTTTCGGACGCAGTGAAGTAAAACGTCTGTCCTTCATAGTCGAGCTTAATCTCGGGGCTTCCCGATTTCCACGACCGGCTGGAGCGCAACGTTACAGGGCAATACCCCCCCATGGCGACCAGAAATTGGTCCGTTTCTGTGGCGCTTGGAACGTCCTCCGACCGGGTTGCGTTTTTGACTTCGCGGGGAGTCGTCGTTGGCAGTGAAGACTTGGCGATATCGACAACCTTCTTTGGTTCGCTCGGCGGCGGCACCAGTTTATCTCCGGGGGTCGAGACAACCTCGGAAGAGGTCTTGGACGGCCCACTTGTGTTTTTCTTAACGACGTCCTGCTTCTCAGCCTTCGGATGGTCGGCGACGGTCACTGCAGAACGGGCCAGGCGCTTTCCTCCGGCAGCGTATTTTGCATCGATGCGGCGAATCGTCTCCAGATAATTTTGTTTCGAAACGTATCCTTCGGTGCGCGTCAGCACCTTGCCTTCGGGACTGAGAATCAGATCGGTCGGCATCGCTTCAATGTCGAACCGGGTTTGGTACTTTGAGTTGGCCACTGAGTCGAGACAGACCTTGACTGCGACGAAGCCGCTGTCGAGCGCCTTGAGCAGCTGTGCGGAATTGAGCACATCCTGCTCCATCTGCCGGCAAGGAGGACAGCTTCTGCCGTAGAAATGGATGACCAGCGGTCGATTGAGCTTCTTCGCCTCGCCTTCTGCGGCAGCGAAGTCGTTCATCCATACGGCATTCGATGTGGCTTCGGCGAAGGCGACCTGAGTCGCCCGGCCGGAAACGAGCGAGACGCACAAAGTGAGTGCGAACAATGGCGAACGCATCTCGGCTTCCTTGTAGAACTTTCGGGGCAAAGGGACGCGCGGCGCGCGGTTTTATATTTCCTTTCATATCGGGCAATGGGGTGACCTCGGATGTCACGCAATTGAAAGATCGGACCATCTTCCTGCCGCGGACCGCCGAACGTTTCGGTCGTAGCGAAGCACCGGTTCGCGGAGGATTCCTAACATCGGCAAAGCCGGAAAAATCGGCACAATCGCACCTGCTGCCGCCCACCCGTCGCTGTATTTCTCTGCGGGCCGTTATTATTGGGCCCATGCCAGCTGGGTACGGTTGTTCGAAAACGCGGCGAGAATCTCGGCGCGACCGCAATGCTTTCGTGCGGGCTATGCCCGCCAAGGACGCGGAGCAGGGGACACCCGGAGTGTGTCTTGCGGCAGCCACTGGTGAAATCGCCGCTGCATCGGCTGCTGGTTTGCCGCGATCTGCCGACTCTACGCTGCCCGGTTGCGGTTGAAGCTCCACCAAAGATTCCTGGGGAGCGAACCGATGGCGATTACCACGAGCTGGCTGGCGACGAACTGCAAGAGATACATGACCCGCCCTTCCGAGATGCCATACGAGTGCAACCCCACACCCAGCTCGTTCACTCCGAACCACGACCAGGCGGTCACGATATTGCCCCCTACGGCGAGCAAAGCCAAGCCCCGGCTTTTTACCAGGCCGTCCCAGCGGGCGTGGAGCACGAGCGCATTCCAGAGAACGATCATCAGCGCACCATTCTCCTTGGGGTCCCAGCCCCAGAAGCGGCCCCACGAATCGTCAGCCCACAACCCTCCCAGAACTGTTCCGACAAAGCTGAAGAAAATGGCGAAGCACAACGTGCCGTAC
>JAYTRB010000744.1:0-3440 GCA_043746425.1 Planctomycetia bacterium | reverse complement strand
AGCAGAAACAGCTCGCCAGAGTTGTCTTCGGCGAAATCGACGACGCGCACGGCGGGGTCCATGATTTCGCGGCGCGGGCCGACCGATTCGCCGTCAACGGCGACACCCCAGATGCGGCGCGTTTCCCAGTCGCCGAAGACGTACGTACCCACCAGCTCAGGAAACTTTTTGCCACGATAGACGAAGCCACCGGTCACCGACGCCCCGTCGGTATGCGGAACCGCTACAGTGGGGGGGACAATGGGGGTCGGGCCGCGCGGCCGTTCGGCATGCACCGGCTGCGGCCCCTCATACAGGCTCCAGCCAAAGTTGTCTCCTTTATGAACGCGATCCACGAGTTCCCACAATTCCCAGCCCACATCGCCAACCCACAGGTCGCCTGTTTTGCGATCGAAACTCATTTTCCACGGATTGCGAAGTCCGTAGGCCCAGACTTCACCCCGCGCGCCGGCGAGCGACACAAAGGGATTGTCACCCGGTATGGTGTATGCCTTCTCCGCCGACTCATGGTCGACGTCGATTCGCATGATGGCAGAGAGCACATTGGTAACATCCTGCCCTGTTTTCAGCGGATCGGGGGGATAGGCTCCTCCGCCATCTCCTGACGAAATGTAAAGCTGGCGATCGGGCCCGAATTTCAGACAACCGCCGTTATGTCCGCCTTGCAGCCAGCTGATGATCAGTTTTTCGCTCTCGGGCTCGCAGCGCGCCGGATCGGTGCGACTGACTTTGAATCGCGAGACGCGCGTCCCTCGCGGGTATTGGCCGCGACTGCCGTCTCGATATCGGACGACGTAACATACATAACAGAAGCGATTCTCGGCGAAGTCGGGGTGAAACGTCAGCCCGTAGACCGCTTCAAAAGCCAGATGCTCTTTTTCATTCTCGGGGATTCTGTCGACCAGGGCCGCAGCATCGAGAAACAGATCGGCGGCTGCGACCGCTGGATCGTTCACGAGCGAGTAGAGCTTTCCATGCTGTTCAGCAATAAAGAAGCGATCTGTTCCGGGAGCATTCGTTAAGACCGTCGGATTCTTGAAATTGACCTTGGTGAAGACGCGCTCGGCCCGGTAGGGAAGCGATGGATCAGGAGAGCCACGGAAGCGCGACGTGACCCACGGAACCCGTTTCTCGATGCCGAAGGGCCGCTTGGCATCGGCCGGCTCAGCGCCGACGGTTTCGCTTTGCCAAAAACTGTGCAGCAAGGCCGATGCGAGCAGGCAGACCGATCCCCAGAATAAGCGCGTGCGAATCATGGCGTTGAATTTCGCTTGACAAGTGTGCAGATAAGTTTATTAGGAATTGCAGGGCAAGTTCGTGCGTGTCCTTAGAGACCCCGATGCAGACGCTTCAAGACCCGCGGCTTCCCCAGACTCAGTATGATAGCAAACGTGTCGCGCGAGTTCGCTGTTGGCAAAGAGGGTGACACGTGCCGACGGCAGGGCTTTGGCGGTACGACGACCAACCCGACTTGGGTTAAAACCAATAGAACTGATTGGCAGCCTCGAGTTTGCGTGGCGACGGATCGCCCATCGTTCGATCAGGCGGTCTCGAATGGCAGCCGTTCGACCTCACCGAATGCAACGATAACTGAGTTACGCGAATCATATGCAGAAAAACGCTGGCGAACCACGCGCGACCGACTCAGCCTGCAAATGAAATCCCAACGACTCTGGCGTCGAAGAGTGGATAAACCGACAGAGAAACGTTTATCATGGAAAAAGGTTTCTCATGGGGCCATCCACTCCCGTTTCATTCCGAGGTGACCAGATGCCGCAACGAGTCCTTGTCGTCGATGTGGGCGGAACCCATGTCAAGGTATTGGCCACCGGCCAGGAGACTCACCGAAAATTTGACTCGGGCCCGACAATGACGGTCGACCAGATGGTCTCTGGTGTGAAGCAACTCGCTGCCGATTGGACCTTCGACGCTGTGACCATCGGATATCCAGGACCAGTCCGCAAAAATCGCCCGATCCTCGAACCGCACAACCTCGCGCCCGGCTGGGTCGATTTCGACTATGACGCGGCGTTCGGGTGTCCCGTCAAGCTCATCAACGACGCGGCCATGCAGGCTCTGGGGAGCTACGCCGGTGGCAAAATGCTTTTTTTAGGGCTGGGAACGGGCCTCGGCTCGTGCATGATCGTCGAAGGAATCATCGAGCCCATGGAACTGGGGCATCTTCCCTATAAGAAGGCCACCTACGAAGACTATATCGGTCTACGGGGAATGAAGCGGGCGGGGAAAAAGAAATGGCGCGAGTACGTCGCCGATATCGTCACCCGCCTCATCGCCGCTCTGCTCCCCGATGAAGTCGTTCTCGGGGGAGGTAACGCGTGCAAGCTGAAGGAGCTGCCCCCAAGCTGTCGGCTGGGCGACAATTCCAATGCTTTCCTGGGCGGTTTTCGTTTATGGCAGAAAGATGTCTGACAATTGATTGCTGACATCCCGCAGATCGTCGGTGCACGTGCATTGCCCGCAATACGCCATTCCATAGCAGGCGCGCGGCGGGCAGGGCGGATAGCACGTGGAATTGTACTTGGCCGTGCCACACGTCCCGAAAATCCCGCAGACGCTGCAGCCCGACAGGCTCAACAGGCAACCCGCCGCGAGACTTAGAATTCCGGCTCGAACGATTTTCGGCGACATACGACATCCCTGTCAAATTGCCTCGGCAGGTTCGCCGAGCGTGAGCATCCGCCTAAGAATCATATCGGCGGAGGGGGACGGCGGAAGGAGCTTCCGCACGATTGGCAAATCAGGAACCGTCAAGAGTTCGGGCGTTCGCGACAAAATCGATTCGTTCGCTACATCTTCCTCCGGCTGCGGCGACCAATCAAAGGACTACGACCCGACCGCCGAAACAGTCTGTCTCGAAAACCGCCGGTCGTTCGTCCTCAACGCAACGGCTCGAACCTTCGCAGCATGTTCGTCAACCGCACTCCCATTCATGAACGCCGGAAGCCACCGATTCCAAATTTACGCAATATTTGTCATTATCAGGGGGGTGCGGCTGGGGACGGTCTCTACTTACGAGGACAGGCCCTGCCGGGCCCCGATTCTTCAGCAAGAACAGCAGCGCTGCGGCAATGACAATCTGTTCTCTCACTCTGTATCTCTGCGTGAACGAGCGTATACTACCGAACCGGAATTGAATTCATGAAAGCAGCCTTGCGCCAGGCGGCCCTCGCCACTGTCTTATTCATGATTTCAACGACGATCGCTTCGGCCGGCAATTGGGCCCAGTTTCGCGGGCCCAATGCCACCGGCCGGGCCGAGAACGATGAGCGACTGCCCAACGAGATTGGTCCTGAAACGAATGTCGTCTGGAAATCCGCCGTTCCGAAAGGGCATTCCTCTCCGGCCATTTTTGGCGACCGCATCTACCTTACCGCCGAACGCGATGGAAGGTTGTTGACGATCAGTCTTGATCGCCGGAA
>JAYTRB010000743.1:0-2894 GCA_043746425.1 Planctomycetia bacterium | reverse complement strand
TGCAGGCTCTTGGTCGAGCCCTCCTGCAACTCTTTCGTCCACTTTTCGAGCTTGTCTTTGTTGACGGCGCCGAACTGCTGCCCATCTGAGTTCTGGCTGAGCAGTTCTTTCAGCTTTTCATTACTGAGTTTGCGCCACATATCTCCGAGATGTTTCTGCTGCCCCACCAGTTCCTTGAGATTCTCGGACTTGTCGCCCGGCTTCATGCGATTCAGTGATGTCTTCAGATTCTCGATCGCCTTTTTGGTTTCTTCAGAAAGCGGCCCGTCGCTTTCGTCTTTCTCTAATTGGGCAATGCGTTTTTCAGTCGCCGTTTGACTCTCTTCTAATTGCTGCTTGCGGTCTTGGTCGAGTTTGGCCGCTTCGACCTTGCCCAGGGGATCGAACTGCGGCAGCCAGAACACTCCGGCGATGATGAGTGCCGCGGCCCCGCTAGCGCGCAGCAGGCGTCGCATCGATCGAAAGGGAACGACGGCGACCGGCTGAACTTTCGAAGCGCGCTCTTCAGCCGAGCGCGCGACCAGCGACTGATACTCGCCCGCCGACTTCTCGATCATGGCAACTGTCAAAAACAGATCTTTGGTGCCGTGTTTGCGGTCGACGGCCCGTGCCGCGTCGATCAGCGTGGGGCGGTGATGCCACAACAACCCGACAAGAATAGTAAAAGCGGGGACGGCGAGGAGTGAAAGGGGCGACACCCAATCGACGAGGGCCCCCGAGAACCGGCTGCCGATTAGAAATGCCGCATAGGTCGCACAGCCGACAAGAAACGCGCTGTAGAAGCGGTTTCCGATGGCCGCCAGTCGCAACCGAACAGCCACCCGCCGGAGTAATTGGATCGAATGGGGCAATTCATACATATCTGCGTCCTTCTGAAGGACTTAATCGACGACTCAAGACACCCAATCGAGGTTATCCCCGACGAAATAGGGGATCAGGCAGTGTTACCCCCTTTGAGAATGATACCCGATTTACCGCGTTTTGTCTTTATTTCGTTGCGTCTTCTCGAAATCAGTGGCGACCGCATCGCAATTCGTCGCGGGTCATTATTCAACGCAACTTGATGACATTGAAAAGAATCGCAATTCCAAATCTGGCGCCACACGGCGACACAGGGGTTTACACCACCCTTGCTCGCTCCTGGCCGGCGTGAGAAGCAAACTCTGAGTCAGTCGCGCTCTTCGAGCGGTACGTAAATGCGCGGGGCCGGTCCGATGTAGCGGCTTCGCGGGCGAATCAGTCGATTGTGCCCGTCTTGCTCGATCACGTGTGCCGCCCAGCCGACGACGCGGCTGGCCACGAAGAGCGGCGTGTAAAGGTCGACCTCCAAACCGAGATATTTGTAAAGCCGCGCGCTGGGCCAGTCGAGATTCGGCGGGAGGCCTTTTTCTTCGTGGACGACGCGTTCGAGCGTGTCGGCGATCTGTTCGAGCGCCGTGTCGCCGGTGGACCGCGCCAGATCGACACAAAAGTCGCGCAAGATTACGGCCCGCGGGTCCCCGTCTTTATACACGCGATGTCCGAATCCCATGATCCGCCGTTTTTGAGCCAGTGCCTGCCTGACCCACGTCTCGGCGTTCTCGGGAGTCGCGACCTCTTCGAGCACTTCCAGCACGCGCTCGTTCGCCCCGCCATGCAACGGCCCTTTGAGCGCCCCCACCGCCGCGACGATTGCAGAATGCAGGTCAGACTGAGTCGACGTGACGACCCGCGCGGTAAACGTCGAGGCGTTGAATTCGTGTTCGGCGTAGAGGATCAGCGAGACGTCCATGGCCCGCTCCTGCATGGTCGAGGGAATTGCGCCGGTAATGAGGTGTAGCAGATTTCCCGCAAAACTGAGGCCGGGATCTGACTCCAGAAGGGGAAGTCCCTTACGCATCCGGTGGCGCGCGGCAATTAAACCCGGAATCTGCGCCAGAAGGCGAATCGTCTTCCCGACGTTCGCCGCCGATGTGCTCTCGTCATGCTGGGGGTCGAAGTGAGCCAGCGCACTGATCCCCGTTCGCAGGGCATCCATTGCTCCCACGTGCAGCGGGATATGTCGCATGAATTCCAGAATTGACCGGTCGACCTCGGCCGATTCATCGAGAATCGCCTTGAAGTCGGCCAAGTGTTCTTCGTTGGGAAGTTCGCCGTGAAGTAGAAGATACGCGACTTCAGGAAACGTTGATTGCTGGGCGAGGTCGGTAATCGAATATCCGCGATAACTCAATCCGCCTGTGATCGTCGAAATCGCCGTCTCTCCGGCGATGACTCCTTCAAGGCCCGGGAAGTATTGCTCGGTGATCATCCTGAAAGATCCTTTCATCGAAACTCATTACCCCACCACCGGTGTGGTGTCGCGCCGCACAGCCTGCCGCAGCTCTACAGACTGTCGAATATAATCTAAAGAGAACAAAGCCGTTCGGTCAGTCCATTTTCCTGGGCGTCGTTCTGTCATGGCCCGAGCCCATTTTTCGTCTCGTCGGCCGCTTCACAAATTGATCGATGGCATCAGCAGAAGTTCCGGAAAAGACTGATTGTCGCGGTTCAAGTAGCCGTCTGATGTTCGCCACCGCAAACGTTAAGATGCGTCACGGCGATGCGGATGTCGTCATAGCTGAATTTGCCTTCCAATGCATCGAAAATCGGCTTGAGCTTGTCGGACCCCAGTCGCGCGGCAACTTCAGATATCTGGCGATAGGCCGCGGGGGCGACCCAGGGGGCAATCGAAGGCGGTGCTTCAGACTGCAGATATTCGCAGAGGTATTGCACAGTCGTGCTGCGGGCCCGATTCATCTTTTGCGCCACTTCGTCGATCTTCACTCCCTTACGGAAAAACTCGGCCGCCTTCTGCGCGGCCTGCGGCGCCTTCTCTGGGGCGGCAGCAGACGCAACGGGCTTTTGGGGCTGAG
>JAYTRB010000742.1:0-1928 GCA_043746425.1 Planctomycetia bacterium | reverse complement strand
CAGGAGTACATCGGCACACACAGTCGAAAGTCGATGCGATGGCTGCTGTATCACCGGGTAAGACCGGGCGTTTCGTATCAGGACGTCTGTCGCCTGCTGGGCGAAGATGGCGAGCGCGAAACGAAAGATCGCTGGCTCAAGACCAATGGAACCAATATCCGCATTGACGACGAAGTCTATAGGTTCGGCCCCGATGATCAGGGGCACACCCTCTACCTTTTCTTTCGCGATGATCGCCTCATCAACTACGACCGGGATGAGTTCCGATAGCATCGCCAGCGGGAATGCATTCGGTTCGTCAGGATCAGCCGGCACAGACTGAAGACTGAGCCGCGACCGACTGGTTTCGCAGGCGAAGCTGCCCGCAGGCCGCGTCAATATCGGCGCCCTTCCGCTTGCGAACGGTCGTCGTGATCCCTCCCTGTTCGAGGGCTTCGACAAATTTTTGCAGTCGTTCGGCCTGAGGGTCGTGAAACGGCAGCTCGGTAACGGTGTTCATGGGGATCAGATTGACGTGCGCATTTCGCCCGCGCAGTAGCGCTGCCAGCTCGCGGGCCAGCCCGACGTCATCGTTGCGGCCGGCCAGAACGACGTATTCGTAGGTGACGCGCCGGCCCGTCTGTTCAAAAAACTCGTCGGCCGCTGCGAGAATGGCCTCGATTCCGATTTTTTCATTGACGGGAACAAGTTGATTTCGCAGGGTGTCGTGGGGGGCATGCAGCGAGACGGCCAGGTGGTACTGCTTGCCCAGATGGGCCAGCTCGCGAATCTTTTCGGGAAGCCCGACTGTCGAAATCGTGATCCGCCGCGCCCCGATTCCCAACCCTCCTTTCTCATCAAGTGTCGCCAGCGCCTTGAGCAGATTCGGCAGATTTGCCAGCGGCTCGCCCATTCCCATGACGACGACATTGGTGATGCGCTCGAGCGGCGGCAATAGCCGATCGAGCCGTAGAATCTGCTCAGTGATCTCTCCGGCCGACAGGTTGCGCGATAAACCCAGAAGCCCGCTGGCGCAGAACACACACCCCATTCCGCAACCGACCTGCGTGCTGACACAAATCGTGCGGCGGTCGTCTTCGCGCATCAGCACGCATTCGACTTTTTCGCCATCGCGCAGTTCGACAAGCAGCTTTTCTGTGCCGTCGCGCGCCTGTTGATGCAGCGCCACAGTCGAACCAAAGATGACAAAGCTCTGGGCCAGTTTCTGGCGCAGGTCGGCAGAGATGTCGGTCATCGAATCGAAATCGGCCACGCGTTTGCCGAAGATCCACTTGCGAATCTGCTCGGCACGATAGGGTTGCTCTCCCTGTGCGTGGCACCACTGGGCGAGCTCCTCGCGGGAAAGATCAAGGATGAGGGGCAGCAACATTTATGGGGATTTCTTTCCTTCGGCTTCGTCGAGTTCGCGCAGCAAACCTGCGATCGTCTCTTCGCGCGGGTCGAATCTGGCGAGCTGTTTCAGGACGTCGCGTCCTTCGGCGCGCTTCCCGCGGGCGATGAGGCAGCGGGCCAGACCGCGGCCGGCGAGAAAGAATGCCGGGTTGTATTCCTTCTTGGCCGGCAGAATGCCTCGAAACCCTTTGGGAAGGCTGTCGAGCCCGATTTCATAGGCAAATCCGAAATGCCCGCGGGCGAGGGAAATGTCTTCCTCTTCGAGGGCCAGCTCTCCCAGCAGATTGTGGGCTTCAAGAAATGCTCCACAGTCGGAAACCAGGTACAACAACTCGTCGCGGGCGATTTCGAGCTCGCCAGCGGCAATCATCACATGCACCTCTTCGATGTCTTCTTTGCGATCGACTGCACAAATCGGTGGCAGAAAGACGTGCCGATTGCCATCCAGACGCTTGAGTCGCAAGCGGGCTGCGCCGGCTTCCGGCAAATCGGAATCGTCATCGGGTTCTGGCGCGGGTAATGGTTTGCGGGCAGGC
>JAYTRB010000741.1:0-6709 GCA_043746425.1 Planctomycetia bacterium | reverse complement strand
TTCCCGCCGAATCAAACATTCGCTGAAACGCGCAATACATCGGTTATTTATTCCCCTCCGGAGGAGTTCCCGAAACGGTGTGAGATTCCGAACGGGAGACGTGCTGCTGCTCATGGACGAGTCATGGAACTCCAGCTTTCCGTGGTCTGCCATCCGTGAAGCGCAATCCTGCGGAGCGGCTGTCGGACTCGTGCTGCATGACTTGATTCCACTTCGCGCGCCTCACCTTGCGAGTAAACAGACTCACGATCTGTACGGCCGCTGGTGGAATAACGTGCGGCTCATGGCCGATTTCATCGTCGGCATTTCGAAGAGCGCCCTCGCTGAAGTCGATGCCGTCGAGATGGCCCGAAGGCCAGACGGGCTTGCGACCGTCACTCGCCGCCGCGGTTCATTCCGACTCGGTGCTGAACTCGATGGAGCAGTCGAGACCAGTCTGATGAAAGAAGCTATTGCGGTAGCCTTCGGAATAGGAGAATCCCGGCGAACATACCTGATGGTCGGCACGATTTCACCCCGCAAGAACTACGCTCTGGCCATTGACGCATTCGACCGGCTGTGGAGAGCAGAGGCCGACGTCAGCCTGGTCATCGCAGGAAAATACGGTTGGGACTGCGATGAATTGGCGGAACGCATTCGCCGGCATGGGCAATTCGGGAAAAGGCTTTTCTGGTTCGAAGATGCGCGCGACCACGAACTGGACTTCTGCTACCGCCATGCCGCGGGGTTAATCACTGCTTCTCGCGCGGAAGGTTTCAATCTGCCAATTGTCGAGGCACTCAGCCGGCGTTGCCCGGTACTTGCGAGCGACCTGCCTGTGCATCGTGAGGTGGGAGGGGCGTATGCCGCGTTTTTCCCTGACGATGATGCATCCGCCCTGGCTGAGGTCGTGTTACAGCACCAACGTAAGGACGAGCGGGTCGGGGTGCAGTCGCCAGGAGGTTTCCGCTGGCCCGACTGGCCTGAGTCGTGCCGCGAGCTCTTACAGCGGGTGTTGGAGTTGGCGCCCACGACGACGGCCACGATCGAGCCGACGGCATCCAAATCGGCCGCGTGACATGCCAGGCCGTCGCGCGGCATCCAGCCGCCCGACCGACGCAATTACGAACATCACGTCGAAAACACATTCACCATCAGCTTCAGATATCCGCGAACGCAGAACATCGCGGCCACGATTGTTACAGTGAGCAATGTGACGGCGGTAGGGGCGGTGGGGGTGAAGAAGAACGCCGTGAGTGGCATGGCCACAATCGATGCCAGGATGACGATCCCCGTCATGTACATCGATTGGCTCAATTCCCGCCGGACGCTCGCCAGACGCACCACTTCGCGGCGCATTTCCTGAAACTGCTCGTCGGTGAATCGATTCGTTTCTGTGGTCAAGGCGGGGTTGTGCTGCCCCGCCTCGGCGTGCAGTTGAATCATTTCATCCCAGCGGCTGCTGCTTTGAAGTTGGCGCAGCCGGTTGCGGTCGGCCGGACTGTTGGCCACCAGCGCTGTAGCGCAGTTGCCGATATGCGTGTTAATTCCCTGGATCAGGTACAGGACGACGGCCACGAGAAACCCGAACGCCCCGGCCAGGGTCTGAGAAATCGTGCTGTACGTATAAAAGTAAACTGTGCTGTCGACTTCGGGCATGGTGCTATCCAAATCCCATTACGCCGCTTTGGCAAGCGTCGCAACGTTCATCGCAGCGCTGTAGGCGCCGATCACGTCGGCGGTGGGGCCGGCCAGCCGAATCTCGCCATGATCCAGCCAGATCGCCCGGTTGCAGAACCGAGCCAGCGCCTCCAGGTCATGGCTGACCATGACGATCAGGTGCGCTGCCGAAATCATTTCTTCCATTCGCCGGCGGCACTTCTGCTGAAACGCCAAATCACCGGCCGACAGAACTTCGTCGACCAGCAGGATTTCAGGGTCAATGGCCGTGGCTACCGCAAATGCCAGACGCACCAGCATTCCGCTCGAGTAGTGCCGGACGGGACTGTTGAGGAATTCTCCCAGCTCGCTGAATTCGGCAATTTGATCGAGTTTGGCGCGCAGTGTCTTGGGCGTCTCGCCCTGAAGATAGCCGCGATAGGCGATGTTCTCCCAACCGCTCGCCTCAGGCTCGAACCCCAATTGCAGATCGAAGAGCGAGCTGACGACGCCGTTGATTGTCCGCTTCCCAGAAGTGGGGGGATAAATGCCCGCGAGCAGCTTGAGCATCGTACTTTTGCCCGCGCCGTTGTGCCCGACGATACCCAGTCTGTCTCCTTCGCGGATTGACAGAGTGATGTTCTGCAGGGCCCGGATCTCCATGTACGGGTTAACCGACCGACGAAACATTTGCTTGAGGACGAAGTCCTTCAGCGCGATGCGGCGATTCTGGCGCACACGAAAGACCAGGCTCAAGTTATCCAGTTCAATCGATGTCATGGGGCCTTATAACTGAAAAATGATCTTTTTCTGGAGTCGGACGAGGGTCATGGTCGCAGCGCTGGCAATGACGACCGTGCTGAACGCGGCTAGCGACCACCGCGAAACATCGGGAAACTCGCCCTTCAGCAAGGGGGCTCGCAGCAGTTCCATAAATGCCGCCAGCGGGTTGTAATGAATGATCCATCCCAGTTTTCCCCCCAGCCTATCGGGAGGATAAATGATTGGCGTGGCGTAAAACAGGATTTGCAGTCCCACTTCCGCGATATGCAGCATGTCGGGAAAATACGCAGTGACAAATCCAGACAAAACGGCCACCGACCAGCCCAGAATGAAAATCATGACGAGCGTTGGCATCAGGCTGACGAATGATGACAGGCCTGAAAAGCCGATCAGCGCGAAACGCATGACAAGCACTAATGCCAGGGCCATCAGGAAATGAAAGGATGACCCCAGAACGGTCCGCAAGGGATAGATCGCCATCGGTGCCGGATACTGCCGGATATAGCGTTCTCCGTTAATCAGGCACTGACTTCCTGCCAAAGTCGTCGAGGTAATGAAATTCCAGAAACACAGCCCCACCAGGACAAATGGGGCGTACTCATGCACATCGACCCCGCCAAAAATCCTGGGAAAGACGACGCACAGAACGGCCGTCATGGCGATCGGATGCAGCAGCGACCAGCCCACTCCCAGCGCAGAACGTCGGTAACGACTGCGCAGGTCCATCTGGACGAGCGATAACCAGAAGTAGCGACACTTCCAGATCGCCGCGAGATATTGCGACATTCCCTTTTCCCCCCAGATCATCAGTCCCCCCGATTCGTCATTCTCCTGAATCGTCAGGATTCTCCTGAATCGTCAGGCGATGCTCGCATTCCTGACGAAGACCGGGCGGTTAACTATCAAATACGAGACACGAGGGCAAGATGGGAATTCCGGCATTTCAGTGGGTCAGGGGGGTCACAATCGGTCGAAATGCGGCAGCCAGTGCCCAGCCGGGGTTGTATTATATTTCATTCCTGGAATACCTCATTCAACAGCCGTCGCGGAATACCGATGTCGACAATATGGACTTCGCCCGTCAATTGCTCGGCACCCTGGACGTCAAACCCAACCTTGCGGGCGACGAACGTTGCCGTGTAATCGGCCCGCACCGCAGCACCCAAAGGCTGGCCCGTGTCGCTATCCATCCCAGAGGGAAGATCGACAGCGAACACCTTCTTGTCTGCTCGATTGATCGCCGCGATGACTGTCAAACAGGGCTCGCGGATCGGCCCTTGAGTACCGGTTCCCAGAAGAGCATCGACGATCCAGTCGGCGGTTGAGAGCTCTCGCTCAATTTCGGCCACGTCAGGAACCTTTCCCATCACAACCAACGTTTGCTGTGCCGCCGTCAAAACGCAATAGTTAATTGCAGCGTCGCCAGAAAGATCGGCCGGATCACAAAACAGGAGAACGCGCGGTTCAAACCCTCGAAGTTCCAGATGGCGCGCGATGACAAACCCGTCGCCGCCGTTGTTTCCCTTGCCGGCGCAGATGGCGACACGACCGGCGATTCCCAGGTTGATGAGCAGCTCGGCCGCTCCCCGGCCGGCATTTTCCATGAGGACGATGCCGGGGAGTCCATAATCGACGAGCGCCCGGCGATCGACGTCGCGAACGGCATAACGTGTCAGGGAGCGAGGCATGGAATTGGTCGTTTTTCTGAGATCGATTTGTTACCATTTCAGGCGTTTACTTCGATTCGTCATTCTCGCAGAATTATCTGCGTTCGTCATCAAGGAGTGTGACCATTGTGCTGAAAGGCTACGCCGATCATTGGGCATTGATCACTGGGGCTTCTTCGGGGATCGGGGCCGAATTCGCACGCCAACTTGCGGCGCGGGGCATGCACCTCGTCCTGACGGCACGACGCGAAGAATTGCTGACTAAACTGGCCGCAGAATTGCACCAGGCACACGGAACAAAGACCGAAATCATCGTGGCCGACCTTTCGCTTCCCCAGGAACCTGCACGCCTTGTTGAGGAGTTCCAGAAACGGGGGCTTACTCTCGAATTACTCGTGAATAATGCCGGCTTTGGCCAGGTTGCCGAAATCGAAAAGACCGACGTTTCGACGATTCTCTCGATGATACAGGTCAATATCGCCGCGCTGACCGATCTGACGTACCGGGTGCTTCCCGCAATGCTCGCGCGCGGTCACGGGGGAATCATCAACGTCGCATCGGTAGCCGCCTTTCAGCCGGTGGGGTACATGGGGCCTTATGCTGCCAGCAAGGCGTATGTGCTCCATTTCAGCGAAGCTCTGTGGGCTGAGGCGCGTGACCGGGGTGTCACGATTACTGCCCTCTGCCCGGGGACGACCCGCACCGAATTCTTTGACATTTCGGGCGTGCCCGGCTGGCTTGAGCGGCGTTCGGCGCAGGATGTGAAGCCGGTTGTCCGGACGGCCCTCAAAGCGCTCGAAAAACGCCGCCAATACGCAGTCTCTGGCTGGAAGAATTACCTGCTCTCGTTGTTGGTGCGGCTCGCCACCCGGGCGACCGTCGTCAAGGAGTCAATGAGCTTTTTTCGGATCAAGAAATAGGCGGTAATTTTTCAACAGGCGGTTACGAAGGCACGGGATCCTTTTTCAGCCACTTCGGTTCGGGTGTGTCGGGCAGAACATATTGCCAGGTTTTACCCATTTCGCGCATGGCGCTGAAATCGACAGGGGTGTAACCGAATTCAAGATGTGGCGTCGATTGGGGCTGTCCCCCGGCCTGTCGCGAGTGCATGGCCGCCTCGAGGGCGCCAGTGGTCAGCAATGTGCGCTCAACCGGGTAGGGAGACTTCTTGTGGATGAAGTGCTCCTGAATTGCATGCGCCAGAGCCCGGAACAAGCCACGATTGTTCCAGGGGCCGCCATAAAAATATGTCGCCCGAATGCGATCTTCGTCTTTTAAGCGGCAAGCGACGTTCCAGCGGACGCCGCTGTAGCCCACGCTCAGAACTGTCGCTGTGAGGCCGTCCTTGTAGTTGACAAGAATGGCCCGTGGCGGATCGCGAAGAAGTTCACGAAGGGGAATTTTGCGGTTGGCGGCCTCGGCCGCCATAGCCGCCTCTGCGAGCGGCAGCGACCAGCGGCCCTCGTCGGCGGCCTTCCACAACGCATCGCCCGCAAGGAATTGAACGCTGGAGATTCCCGTTTCACCCCCCTTTCGCCCTTCTACCAGCGATTGCAAGACTTCCAATCCGTGAAAATCGTAGCTTTCGACAGGCCCCCCTTGAACCGAAATAATCTCGGCAATCTCGGCGTCCCTGGGGAGTTCGAATTCGGGCCGCCGTTGAGCCAGCGGAACCGAACTGCCGGCCATGAAAGGAATTCCAAGCTGCTGCGCCGTGTCGTACATTTCCTTGGCCCAGTCCCAGCGGTAGGACAGATGTTTGTCGTTAAAGAGTGGCACGAACCGCTGTGATCGCTTCATCACCGCGACGATTTCATCGAAAAATCGCTTGCGCGGATACTCTTTCTGGCCGAACGAGTTATCGGGGTAGCTGCCCTGCTCGCCGATCGAAAGCACGGCATCGACCGCCAATTCTCGTTTGCCCAGACAGAGCGCTTCGTCGATCGTCTTGAAGATCGGAATCCCATACTCGCGCGCCACCTGGACGCCTATGTCTTTCGCGGGAACCTGATCGGCGTAAATCGACACGATGTCGAATGGCGGAGTGATCAACTGCCCGTTAAAAAGATACGACTCGAGAAAGTTTTCGAGAATCACATGCGCATGTGAACGGTACGTGAACTCAGTAAGAACGGCTGCGACCTTAACCCGCGGCGCTTTGGCTGCTGACGGCTCGGTCGCCAGAAGCGTGTACGGTGAAAGTGCGACGGCAGATGCGGCAAAGGCACCCGCGTCGCGCAGAAATTGCCGTCGGTTACGTCGGATGTCCACGAAGGATTCGGAAAGAGTGCTCGACACTGAGTTTCTCCTCTCGCGGGCTTTGCGGTTCAGCAAATTTTATTGCGACGCCATCGTAGCCATCGCAATTCCAGGCTGCCAGCTTACAACCCTGCGATGCGCTCTTTCAATAAACTGGAAACCCCCGCCCCTTCGAAAACTCGCTCGAAGATGAGGCGACCTCCGAAACAGTCACAAGTCTCGAAAGCTTTAAAACTTCCGGCACAATCACGCGTTCATCCACTTTTTTACTCTTGTAGCCTGAAGCATAAGCTTCGCCGGCCAGTGCCTGCGGTGTGGCTACATATTTGCCATTCTGTGCCACCCCAGATGATTAAGTCTGC
>JAYTRB010000740.1:0-8787 GCA_043746425.1 Planctomycetia bacterium | reverse complement strand
GGCATCATCTCGCCGATCACCAGGCACGCCACGGCCAGCCAGACCGTCAGCGACGCGAGCGAAAGTCGCGACAACTCCAAAGCCACGGGGGTGTATGGGGAGGGAGGATTCATGTCATTTGACCTCGATGACAAGCTTGACCGGCGTTCCCTCGGCCGGCAAGACCTTGGGGTTCGTTTCGAGTTTCAGCAAGGGCTCTTCTTTCATCGTGAGATTCGTTTGAATGACGGTTTCGTCGGTCACGGGAAAGAGTGCAATCAACGTGCCGGTGGCGTCTGCCCCGTAAACCGTTTCGGTTTTTCCCGGCGCGGCTTCCTTGACGATCGAGCCGGTGAAATGCCATTTGAGATTCGGAAGGGGCTTGCCCGTTTTGCGATCGACGAGCATCTTCTCAATCGGCAGACGGCGGGACTTGCCTTCGGGGCCGGGAATCTCGAGGAAGATTTTCAATTCGGGCCCGGCAGCGGTCGCGTCTTCGCCCCGCGCCGGCTTGCCGGGCTTGAGCCCCAAGGCAACGAGAGCCGCGTGAATCTCGCTCGGCTTGGCCGAAAAAGTAACCACCGTTTCATGGGCTTTCTTGCCCGCGGGAGCAGGCAGCGTGGCGATGACTTCGATCGGATAAACTTCGGTCAGGTTGGGCAACTTACGGGGCGCGACCTGGCAGGCGATCGTGACCGTCTTTTTGTCTTTGTCGATGGTAACAGCCTGTTCAGCGGGCTTGTCGTCGCCGCGCGCGATACTGTGTTGCCTGTCGCACATGATGAACCCGACGACGATAACAGCCAGCAAATTCACGCCCAGTCGCCAGGATGTTGAGGAAAGGAGTTGCAAGAAGAATTTACTCCGTGAAAAGTGACAGGCAGATACAGAATGGAACGGAAAGAATCGCATCGACGAAAGGCGTGTTTCAGCCCCAATGACGTGACAGACAAATTTCTCGCAGTTGTTGTGCTCTGCTTTTTCGCTCTCTCTAATTCTCGCTCTTTCAACGCAGGCGTCGTGGCGGCAATGCATGGGATTTTTTGAGGATTTCGCAATTTGACGCAGGAATAAAATCGAGTGGTTCATTTGTCACCAATACAGACGACCACGGTGCTGGGTTTTTCGCCTGAGGCTTCGAGGTTGCAGGTGGCGACGAACAGGCGCCCGCCCTGAATTGCGGGTGAGCCATAGACACTACCGGGGGCCTGAACGAGCGGATCGCGGGCCAGGTCGAGCATCCATAGCTTCTGGCCGTTCGCCAGATTTATGGAGTGAATGACGCCTGCCAGGTCGGCGGCATAGACGATGCTGTCGGCGAGCGCCACGCCAGCGAATAAGGGCGCACCCGTTGAATAGATCCATTGATCGGCTCCGCTGCTGACGTCCCATGCGCGCACTTTGCCGTCAGTGGCCGAAAAGACGGCCTTTGAAGCGCCGACGGCGATTGATGAGACGACTCCGCCGGGCACCGTTTTCCTCCAGGCGATAGAACCATCGGCGATTTTGATGGCCACGATTTCTCCGATGGCCCCCGCTATCTGCCGGGGGTCGAAGCGAATGCTGCTGCACGCGACGAGCACCAACTCGCCTGCCAGAGTCGGGCCGCCCCAGGGGTTGAGCTTGAGCGGCGCTTTCCAGATCTGTTTGCCGTCGGCGGCATTGAGGCACACCAGAGCCCGTTCGCCCATCTTCTCGTCGTCCAGAAACGCCGAGGCGACGAAGACCTTTCCTTGCGCGACGGCTACGCTGGCATCGACGTGCCACTGATTGCGGCCCTCCTGCCAGATCATCCGCGGAACGGGCTTGGCAAGTGCGTCTTCACTGGGGGGAATGGCAAAATCGGGGTCGACCAGTTTCTCTTTTTCATACGCCGCCTGTAATTCCTTCCACTGGACGGCCAGCAGTTTGCGCACGGCTGGCAGGTCGTGCTCCTTGCCGTCGAGCGTGACGCGGTCGAGATCGACACATAGAACACCGGCGTTGCCTCCCCCGATGTAGACCTTGCCATCGGCGATTGTCGGCGCGCCTTCGAGATGCACCAGTTTTCCGGGAACGGTTAATTGCCAGACGGGAAGCCCGCCCTCGGCCTCGAGGCAGTGCAGAACGGCGCCATCGGTCTGATGCATGCCGTCGCCAAAGACGAGCCGGCCAGCCGACAATGCCGGCGCACAGACGGTCGGCAGCTTGAGCAGCGGAGCCGACTTCGACCAGACGATTCTGGGTGAGGCGGCCGCGTCGGTTGCGAGCGCATCAAAACGTGACGTGTTGAACGCGCCCAGACTCGAGAGATAGACTTCTTTTCCCCCCGGCACCGGGGCCGCAATAAAATGTTCCCGCGACTTGTGGACCCACAGGACGTGTGGTGACTTGGGCCCCGGCCGATCATCTGCCGCCCCCGTTCGCTGGGGATTGCCGCGATGGGTCAGCCATTCACCGCGGGCCGCGCCCGATGTGGCAGTCGTGACGAGGAGCAAACCCAAGGCGAGGGTCGCCAGGCTGGTCGCGCGAACGTATTTCATCGGATTCAAAATTTCAAACATTCCTGGACGAGACTGACTGCGGATGACCGAATCGCCTGTCGATTCGAAAAAAGCAGCGTTCTGTTGCATCCTTTACTCGGTACTCTTCATGTCCATCACACGCGTCATGCGTGCGTGATGTTGCTTCAGGCCCCCGCTTCTTGCCCTGATTTTTCTGACGTCACAGCCAAGGCTGCGCCCCACGGGTGTGAGTGCCTTACTTTCTGCCGACGAACTTCTCGGCCGGCTTTCCGAGAAGGACGTTTGATTCCTGGCCCTCGTTGTTGAAGACGACATCGAGAGCGCCGTCCTTGTTGAGATCAATCGCCAGTATGCCGCGGGTGTTGTAGACCTTTTGGTCGAGCCCCAGTTCGGTCGTGGCATCGACAAAAACGCCGGCGCCTGTGTTGCGAAAAAATCGGTTCGGGCCGCGCAGGCAGCCGACGAGCAAATCGAGCCGGCCGGTGTGGGTGAAATCGCCCCACACGGCACAAGTCGCCTCGCCGATCGGCTGGGCCAGGGCGCCGGAATTCGCGGTCACATCGATGAAACGGCCACCCCCGGCGTTCTTGAACAGACGACAGCCGCCCGCCTGGGGAACGAAAATGTCGATCTGCCTGTCGTTGTCAAAATCACCAAAAACGGGCGCGGCTTTCCCCGCAGGGAAGCGCAGCCCCGAATCGGTGGCGACCACAAAACCGCGGGGCGTGTTCAGCGCCAGCAACCCCGTGCCGGCGGCGTAGAGAAAGTCGGCGCGCCCGTCGCCATTGACGTCGGCGACCGCCAGGTGGTCGCCTTTGACATCACGGGCAATGCCAGCAGGCCCTAATCCGACCTGTTCAGAAACATCCTCGAACAAGGAGGGGATGCCCGCTTCGTGTTTGCCGGGGGCAAAGTAGAACGCCCATTCGCCGTCTCCCTGGCAAATCTTCAGCAACAGGTCGTTTCGGCCGGCCTTGAGTTTTAATGTCAGCTTCGCCTGATCGGGCCCGGCGGCGCGCGAGACATTCTGCGATGCGAGTTTTTCGCCATTGAGCCAAACAGCCAGTCCATCATCGCTGCCCAGCGAAATGGGCAAGAGGGTGGCGGTCGCACAGTCAATCTGTCGGTACAGATAGACGACAGCGTGCGTCTGGTTTTCGGGTTTAAAGAGCTTGAGATTATTGACTTTGGCATCGGCGAAGTCGCCCGCCTTCCAGCGGGGCTTCTCGCCGTTCTTGCCATCGTATTCTGCCGCGAGGTCGATTTGCCGCTCGGGGGGATAAACCGCGTCGAAGCCGCGGCCGCCCGTGTGATCGAAGGGACCAATGTAGTGCCACTGTCCCAGCTTGGGGGTGGCGTCGACTGCTGCGGAAGCGGTTCCCCGATTGCGGTATAGCCGCAGTCCGAGAAAGCCATTGGCCAGCAGAATGTCGGGGAGTTTGTCGCCATCGTAGTCGAGCCAGGTCGCGGCCGTCATATTGTAATAGGCTTCGCGCGGGAGCCCTGCCGAATCGTTGGCAAAACGACCGGCGCCCTGGTTTGTGAAAAGCATTGGCCCCAGCGGCGTTGCGAGCAGCAGATCGGGTTTGCCGTCGCCGTTGTAATCGGCCCAGGCGGACGATCGCGCACCAGCGGCATTGGGCAAGACCACTTCATTGAGCGACGTTCCCGTGTTCGTCAGCAGCGTGACTTTTCCCGTGCCCGCCAGACACAGGTCGGGCTTGCCGTCGCCGTCGAAATCGGCAGACGTGACGTCGGCCGCTCCCGGGTCGGTACGCCCCACGCCGGCGTAATGGGTGAATCCGGGCATCCCCGAGATTGACCGGAAGTCGTCTCCGCCCCAACCGACGAAATCGCGCTTAATGTCGTAATCGAGGAGTTTGAGGCTCGCCTTCATCCGCTGGATTTTCGCGGTTCGCAGCGCCAGTGCGTTCTTGTCGCCGTCGACCATACACGGGACGATCGTTTCTTCGCCGGCGAGAATCGCGGTGACCGCAGTCACCAGTTTCTCGGGGCGACCGGCAAAACTGCGGAGCAGGTACGGCTCGCCGTGGCTCATGTTCCACCATTCGCCTCCCGAGTACGCCTGATACCAGTAGTTCGGCAGGCAGGTCTCGCTGGCGCCGCCGTTGTTGAAGAAGACGGCGATCTGCCCCGGCTCAGCCAGGGCCATAATCGACTGCCATTCGCGGGGATGGAAACCCCCCTGGCCGATGTTGTGCTTGATGACGTCGGGGGCGGGGGGGCCTTTCAGATCCTGAACTTTGCGGTACAGAATGAGGTTCCGCTGCTTGTCGACTTTCTCGACGCGCAGCACGACGATCTGTGTCGCTTCCTGGATGACGCGTCCCAGAGTATACGGAATCTCGACATACGCCCAGGCGACGCGGGCCCCCAGCCCGAGCAACACCAGCACTTTGCAGACTGTGGCCAGCGACAGCGATCGACGGTGTCTTGTCATCATGATGAAACCACGGATGATATGGCCCGGCTTGCGACCGGAATCAAAACGAATATGACGGTCGGTTTCGCGGCGAGGGTCAGTACGGTGTTTTTGACCTCGAATTCTTGTGTTTGATTTTCCGCGGTCATGCGGATTCTGCTTTTCGAATCACGGCGGCTATTCCTTCTTGCTGACGGCCAGTTCGTCCAGACGTTTTTTCGCCACTTCTGCCGCGGGAGTTCCGGCGTGGTCTTTGAGGACCCGCTCGAGCAGTCTGCCGGCTTCTGCGGGCTGCTGCATTTCAACGAAAGCGCGCGAGGCCTCGCACAGGGCCAGCGCGCTCCATTCAGGATAGTCATACGTGAACGGAACGACCAACAGGGCATTGGCCGCTTCTGCCGGACGCTTCTGTTCGAGGCGGCACAAACCGATTTGAAACTGAGCTCGCGCGGCGACTTCGGTGGCCGTGCGCGCGACCACCTGCCGATAGACGTTCACGGCCTGGTCGAATTGCTTCTGATTCTGCCACGCCCAGCCGACGGCGTACCGTGCTTCGTCAAGCCACGGACTCTGCGGATACCGGCCGACGAATGTTTCGAGCGTCTGACGGCTCTGGTCCCATTGTGCAGACCGCGCAAAGGCATGCCCCAGACGCAAGAGTGCCCGATCGCTGATTCCGGCCATTTGATGCAGCGCCCCATCATCGCGGAAGGGAAGCAGCCGCGCGATTGCCTTGGGCCAGTCTTCCCGGGCCAGCAGACACTCTCCGGCCCGATACCGCGCTTCAGCCGCAAGGGGGCTCTTCACGTTCTGCGCCACGACGTCGAACTGCGCCAAGGCGCCAGCCGGGTCTTTATTCGACAGCCGGCACGAGCCCAGCCGAAGGCGAAGGCGATCGGCCATTTCGGCTGGCGGCTCATGGTCGAGGGCTTCGATCAAAAGAGGCACTGCGGCAGCGAATTCATCACGCCGCGCCAGGAGTTCGGCCATTTCCAAACGCGCTTCGACCGCCAGAGGCCGATCGGGAGCCGCGGCGATGATGGCCTTGTAGGCGTCGCGCGCCTGTTGTTCGGAAGGCTGCACTGGAATGGCCCCCGCTGCAATCTCGGGGGGATGCACGAAGGGGGGCCGTTCGCCGGGCAGGGTCTTTTTCGCCAGTTCGTCCTGGCGTCGTTTGACTGCGTCGAGTTGCATTTGTATGCGTGTGGCTGCGATTTCAGAGTCGGCGAGTGTCCTCAGGCACCAGGCGCCGTCGTAGAGCATGCGCAAATGCGGTTCTGAACCAGCGGCCTTCCCGGCAATACTCTGCGCCTGATCGAGAAAATACTTGGCCGTCTCGCGCAGCGCCTTGAGTGATTCCTGTTCGATCGCTTGCGCGGCCTTGAGTTCTTCAGGCTTGGCCTCTGGTTTGGCGATCTGCTTACGGGCCGTGTCGAGCCGGGCCAGGGCTTCTTCACGCCGGCATTGTCCTGCGCGCCACGCCGCTTCGGCAGCTTCAGGTCGCGTTGTGAAATTTTTGGCGACGGCTTCGAACAATGCCCGCGCCTCAGGGAGTTTACCCTGCTCTTTCTGGGCCAGGGCATGGTGGTACTGAATCAGCGGAACCCACGCCGCGCGCGACGGGTCTTTTTGCAGGGCGTCTTCGTGTTGCGAGCGGCAGAGTGCGAGCACGTTGACGGCGTCGGCCGTCCGGTTCTGACTCCGCAGCAGTGACGACAACCGCAACAGTGCCAGAGGCGCCAGCGGCGCCTGCTTGAGGGGGTCTCCCTGGAACCGCACCATTTCGTTGATCGCCCCGCCGATATCTCCCTGGTCGGCGATCGTGCAGGCGCGCTCGAAAACGGCGACGGCATGCAAGGGGCTCTTGTCGTACTGCTGCATCAATTTCTCGTAAGCCTGCCGGGCGCTGGCCAGATATTTCTTTCGCTCTTCCGCATCGGCAAACACTTCGGCCATGCGGCGGTAACAATAGCCCAGCTTGAGCAGCGCGTCGGGCGCCTCATTGCTCTTGGGCTCGACGACGACGAAGGCCTCGAGCAGCCGGACTGCTTTTTCAGCCGCTTGCATAAGGCGCGCCGCGGCGAGGGCGTCGTCCGAATTCGCAGGAAACGTGCGCGTTAATGAGTCGGCGAGCAAATACGAAACGCTGGCGAGTTTGCCCGACCGGTCGGCCTCGGGAATTGCCTCGAGCACCTTAATCGCCGCGTCGAACTGCCCCAGTTGATGGTAGGCCGAGGCCAGACTCTGCCGGGCAGCATGAGCGTATTCGAATTCAGGGTATTTTTCGACGAGGGGCACGTACTTCTTGATCGCCTCGCCGAATAATCGGGTCAGTTCCTGGTCGCGGTTGGCCAGTCCCGCGTTGCCGGCGGCCGCCACGCCGACAAGGTAGGCGTTTTCGGCCTGCCGAAAGAGCACCGCCGGCAACAGAGTGCTGGCCGGGAAGGTCGCCAGAAATTTCGCGCAGGTGTCATCTGATTCCTTGAGCTTACCCGCCAGCTGCAACGCTACCGCCTGGCGTTCAAGCGCCTGCTCGACAAAGGCTGGCGTTTGCTTTTCATTGACAACCACCAGATACGTGGCGGCGGCATCGCCAAACTGACGCGCCTGCTGTTGCATGTCTCCCAGTTCCAGAAGAATCTCGGCCCGGCGTGTTTTCGCAGCCGGATCGGCGCCCGCGATTTGCTGGGCTTTTTCAGATGCCTTGCGCAGGCTGTCTGTTGCCTGACGAAGAGCATCGGCGACCGCCGGTGCGTTGTTCGGGTCGGCCGCGCGCGACTGGGCGCGGGCCAGCCAGAAGAGCGCCTGATCGGCCAGCGGAGCGTGGTCGCCCAGAGGCTGCAACGTCCGCGTCGCTTCGGGAAATTGCCGCAACTGCACCTGCGTCATCCCCAGCCGCAACTGCACATCTTTCAGCAAGGCGGGGTGCGGAAACTTTTGAGGCCAGGTGGCGAAGGTCGCCTGCGAATCGGCGAAACGATTCAATTCATACAGGACCACGCCCCGATAGAAAGCGCTCCGCGCGACATAATCGGGCGCCGGGGCTTTCAACAGGTTCTCGAGCCGCGTTTTTTCGTCGGGGTTGTCTTTGGCAAGCTGCGGGTTTTGCAGAGCGGTTTGTGCATCTTTCTTCTGCTGCTCAAACCCGGCCAGCACGGCATCGTACAAAACGAGCGCTTCGGGGCGCTCTTCCAAGGCGTGGTGGGTGCGCGCCAGAAGATAACGGGCGTGAACGCCCGATACCGGGTCATCAAACGGCGCCAGCCCCGCGAGGGCACGCCCCGCCAATAGATACTCTCCCAGTGCGAAACTCGCATAGCCGGTCTGATACAAGGCCAGTTTGCGATCGGGGCCTACCGCCTGAGCCCCTTGGGCAACAAGCGGCTCGACCACTTTGCGGGCCTCGGCGAATTTGCCCAGATGCAGCAGCATCTCGGCCTGACTGCACCGACTGCGCGCCTCCCACGCCAGATCGCCTTCGCGATTCTGCGCGCCACCAGATGGGGGCGCCGCAGCCGTCACCGGGGGCGCTGCCGCCCGGGCCGCGAAGGCCGCACCCGCCGCCGCAAATTGTGGTTCTGCCAGCGCGAATTTCTGCAAGGCGTTCTTGCGACGCTGCTCGGCCTCAGGCGGTTTGGCGAGCCCCTGGTCGAGCTCGCCCTGCCCTGCACCACGGTGCGCCAGCCCCAGATAATATCTGGCGAAAGCACGATCGGGAAAGTCTTGTTTGTCGGCCACAGGCTGCAGCGCTTCGACCGCCGCGGGAAAGTCCTTTTGCGGCCCCTCGACCAGGGCGATCCCCAAGCCATATCGGGCCAGAAGGGCGTCCTTATGGCCACCGTAAGCTTTAAGAAATTCCCT